>JAHJFT010000025.1 GCA_018824325.1 Patescibacteria group bacterium | reverse complement strand
AAGCACCAAATTCCAAATAACAAACAAATCCCAAATTCCAATGTTCTAAATTCCAAACATTATAGGGATAGCTATGGGCTATTGTTTCGGTTATTGAAATTTTGGTCATTGTAATTTATTTGTGATTTGGCCTTCGGCCCTGAAGGGCTCAGGCCCTGAACGGGTGCTTGGAATTTGGAATTTACGTAGAGGCGATGGATCGAAATTTAGGATTTATGCAAAATTTTGATATAATTAGAAATGAAGAGTTTAAATAAATCATATGGTTCCACTTAGTTTCGGATTGGTTGCCGGGGGAATCGGGGGCATGGTCATGGCCCTGCTCATTCACCTCGCGCCCCTAATTTCGGTTAGCGGCAAAAAATTGCCCGACATTGACAGCCATTATTTTTTGAATAGGCGATTTTCCCATCGCGAAACCCATCTGTTGGGCATACTTATTCAGCTGGTGCTAAGCTCAATATTTGGCGCGCTATATGTCTTTTTGGTGGACCGCGGCGTGATTTTTCATGATTTTCACTATATCTCAATCCTTTTTTTCGGCGTGCTAGTTTGGTTTGGCAAAGGCCTTTTGGTCACCCCGCTTTTGGGCATTGGTTTTTTTGGCATCAAAGAAGGCAAGATGGTCTGGCTTGAGATGTTCCTCATTCATCAGGTTTACGCGCTCATGTTTTGGCTGGCCATACATTTATACGTGTAATTTGGCTTAAATTAGCATAATTTTAGCATTAAGCCACTTGGGGATAAATCACTTGTTTGCCAAAATAAAAAGGTTTATAATAGTATAAACTGTGGTTGAAGTTCACAACCGCGGTGGTCATTCGGGAAAACAAAATCTCACCATCACCGGTGAGATTTTGCTTTGCATTGCGGTTTCTGGGCGCAGGGTTTTTCGCGCCAGCCTCGCTATTGACAAAATACGGCTCATGATGTATAGTTTAAAATCATTTTAGATCTTTTTATTTTAACCATTTATAGAAAAAGGAGGCCACGTCATGGGGCAGATAATACGCGACTGGTGGGAAGATAAGTCCTGGTTCCAAAGGATATTGGGAACAATCTTTCTTCTTGTCATCGCCATGATTATCGTGTTGATTATTTATTTTTTCCTGTGGATTAATCCGGCGGCGTCAGACGCGGACGCGATGAATTTGATTCATCCGGTCAATCTGGCGCTAGGTTAATATGCCCGAACCGACAATCTCAAATATGGAGGTTTTATCATGGTTCAAAAATTCTTGCTTGCACAGAAAAGCGAACGACGGTCCTGGTACATCATTGCCCAAGACTGCGTTATTCCTATTGCTATTTTGGACGAAGCCGAACACAAACGCTGGGCAAGCTTGCCCGGTGGTCCGACGCACTCTCTGCACAGGGGAGACAAGATCAGATTGCTCGGTTCCTTGGTCGGCTTTGGCTATGAGGTACAATTGGGAGACGAGCAAGGGGAGCACGTTTGGATAAAGCCCAGGGATATGGGAAAAATTTCGGTAGAATAGAATGTCCAATCGTTCTTTGCTCAATCATTTGCGGCTTACCATGGGGTGAGCCGTTTTTTCTTTTTGCTGATTTTTAATTCCGCGTTCACGACTATATGATTGTTGAGCCGCTTCGCCATTGACCGAATATAATAAATCTTGTATAGTTTAAAAAATTCAAGATTCTCCGAACTATAACAATCAAGAAGGAGGCAAAAATGCAGTGTGCAAAGAAAGACAGAATAATTGAGACGCGCGTATATTGGACCGTCATTGATACTTGCATGTCCATGGCCTTGGGCGTGGCCTTGGCCATTCTGGCCTGGCTTGCCCTGGGCGCCAATCCGCTCATCATATTACTGACCTTGCCGCTTGGTGGCGTTATCATGGGCCTGCTTAAGCGCGAACGCGCCGCCGGCATGATTCATGCCCAAGCATGTATAATTATCGGTGCGGGTATCTCCTTGGTTCTGGGCGCGATTTTAGGTATTGTCCTGGCCCTGATTTACGAAGACGAGTTTTCCATGTTGCAGTACGCGCTCATTGGCATATTTGCCTGTGTGTATGCTTTCATGCTTACTTTTATGGCCCACGGCCTGGTCCGTTGGTCCAAATGGCGTTAGCCGCGCCCGCAATATGCTTCAAGTCCACGGCCAATCTTGGCGCGTGGACTTTTTTTATTTTGGCAAAGCCCGATATGGAAAATCCGACCAATTCATGGCCGGATTTTGTGGTTTAAATATTTTGCGTTGATTTTTCTTAGTTCTGCTGAGGCGGCTGTACGGGCGCGGCTGTTTTGGGTTTGTAAATCGCGCCAACGATCGCGCCGTTAATCAGGTTGAGCGCCAGGGCTTGCGCAATCCAATAAATTATCACGGTCCAGGCAATGGTCATGTACACGGGCATGGAAATCATGCCGGCCAGCGCGCCGACCAGCCACATGAGGAAGCCGTAAACCAGGCCTTTTTTCGCGCCCAGGCAGGGAATGCCTTTGTAAAGCACGGCGTAAACCAGAACGAACATGAGCGCGTGCACAATGCCGAACAAAATTCCCAGCGCAAAACTTGAAGCGCTCATCATTGTTTCCGGCGTATGCCAAATAAGCGGGGGAATGGTGTAGACCCAGTTAAAAAGCCAGCCGCAAGTAAGCCAGCTAAAAGCCGTGCCCACCACCAAGATAATAACCGCCGAAAGTATTAATTTGGGGTAATTCATATATATATTAAATTAGTAATAAATTATACGACCTGATTAGATTT
>JAHJFT010000124.1 GCA_018824325.1 Patescibacteria group bacterium | reverse complement strand
TCGTAGTCTTCGCGCAGTTTCGTGATGTATCCCCTGTATCTCACAGCCTTCGGGTGTTTTTCCCCCGTCAGCTCGTCTTCGCACTCCCTTAAAAGATGCACCACGTTTTTTGTGCTCTCCAGTTGGTATCTTGTTTTTTTCATGAATATCTCGAGTGTGTCGTGTTTGCACTCATAGTAGATCTTCTTGCTCTTCGGTTTTTTGAAGCTTTTCACGTCGAATATGCGTTCTATTATCGGCATGGTGTTGGCTATGGTTGTTGTGCCGTATCCTGTTTTTTCGGCGATTTCCTTAAGGCTGACGGGTTCCTCTGAGAAGAATATTGCAAGGTATACGTCCATCATGGTGGGTTTGACCCCGAAGGCTTTGAATAGTCTACCGTATTCTTCGCTTATTTTTCTCGCGACTTGGTCTGCTTTGTCTGGCATTTCACATAAAATCCGGCAAAAACCGAAAACCTAGTATTTACTGAATATTATGTGTTTCTACTATAAAAAGCTAATGTTTCTCGACTTCACGCCGGTACACGACATAGGAATACGCGAGAAGATAAAATGTGCCGCCTAGCGTCAGAACCAGGATCAGCCCTATGCTTTTCTCGGGTGCTGCAAGTCCTGCGAGCATGATTACCCCCATCCACCTGAACATTCTGCTGCCGAGTGTGTGGGTCTTGTTCCAGACGTTGTCGTTGGCTATCGCCCACGGAGTCCTTATTCCTATCCAAAAGTTTCTCTTGATGAACTGCAGGATGTATCCAATGTAGTAGAACAGGCCTGAGAGCGCGGGTATCATGAAATAATTCATGGGGACATTGTACCCCAGGTTTATGGCAACCGTTACCAGATAAAGGCAAGTCAAAAACCCAGTCAACACAATCTTCAAACCCAGGAAATGTTTCTCGAAGTCTATGATGTTTGCCCTGAACTCCAACACCTCGATTCTGGGTATGACGTAGAAGAGCCCTAAAACAAAAAGCGTTACCAATGGCATAAGATATAATCCAATAAACTTTCCTCCCCAACCGTTGGCCTGACCCTTGGCATTCCAGTGCGTAGCCATCTTATCCGGCACCGTGTCCTGAACGCTTGCAGCAACAAAAAACATCAATAAAACAAACCCTACTGGAACCAGCTCTTTTTTATCCATCGCTTGAATAATATAAAACCCTAAGATTAAAATAAACTCATAAGCGATGGCATTGTTCAACCAAGACGAATTCAACCAATTCATAATAGACTGCGACGTAATCGGATTCTTCGACAAACCAATAACCCTAAAATCCGGTAGAACATCCCACTGGTACGTGAACTTCAGAAACCTCACCGAAGACGTGTATCTCACCGAAAAACTGGCAGACTACGTAATCGCCTACGCCAAAGACGCAGGACTCAAACCCGACTGCTTCTACGGAGTCCCCGAAGGCGCGACAAAGACCGCGATAATAACCCAACTGAAATGGGCGAGCCAACAGGAAGACTACGGGAGAGGAACCCACATCCTGCCAATGGGCCGCGGCAAACCCAAGGAACACGGAAACCCGAAAGACAGACTCTTCCTCGGGATGCCGGAAGGAAAAACAATAATCCTGGAAGACGTGACGACGACAGGAGGCTCCCTCCTAAATACACTAGACGTTCTCCTTGAGGCAGGCGTCCCGGTGATGGCGGCAATCGGGCTCTCAAACCGCATGGAACTGCGAGACGACGGCAAAACCGTGAAACAGGCAGTCGAGGAAAAGAAAGTATCATACCATTACTTAAGCAACGCCCTGGAGCTTCTTCCCCTAGCCTACAGGAAGTACGAGCCAGGAAAAGCGGTTGCCAGGGAGATTGAGGCGGAACTTAAAAAATACGGAAACCATGAGCTTGACTTGGGGTGAATTCAGATGGGAAAAATAATACGAACAGATAGGAGTCTAGTGCCTGCCTGTGACGTCTCGCTTGAATTGTACGAGCGTATTGTGCGCGAGACCGCGGATGTTGCCGGAGTCGGCGCCTACAAGGTCGGGTTCCAGCTGGGTCTTGCTCACGGGCTCCCAAGGATAGTCGAGCTTGCCCGCCAGTACACTGACAAACCCATAATCTATGATCACCAGAAGGCTGCGACCGACATACCGGATACCGGCGTAAACTTCGCGGAAACGCTTTCCGCAAGCGGCGTTGACGCCGTCATATTCTTCCCGCAGGCCGGTCCCGCAACCGAAGAAGC
>JAHJFT010000024.1 GCA_018824325.1 Patescibacteria group bacterium | reverse complement strand
GCCTCATCTTCAATTCCGCGCCAAAATGCTCAATATATAATTCATGGAGCTCTTTATCGGTCAAATTTTTTAAATTAGTTTTATAGACTTTTGTTGATACTGAAAAATAATGCTTAACCGCGGCAATTGTCTCCCTTATATATTTCAAGCCCCATTGCGGGTCATCTATTAATTTATTAAATATTTCTTCTCCCAATTTCTGAAAATCCCCCTTCAGAAAATAGAGATTGGCCGATTGCTTATTAAATTCCATCAAAGAACCCTTGACGCCATTTTTAAACCCCTGTGTCTTGAGATAAGCGTTGGCATTTGGAATATGCATATAAGAGATAAGCCCATTGGGATTGACTTTTGGCGGTATTTCCTCAAGCATAAACCATTTATCCTCGGATTGTCCGGCATCATACTGCCCGAATAACTCTTTTAGGCCTTTATAGTGGACCAGCTCTTTATTCAAAGAATAATACCTTTGATTGGCCTTTTTATGGCTAAATAAAATACCCAGCTTCTCCAACTTGCCAAGTTCGCGATGGGCATTGGACGCGTCCGTCTTGCTAAGCTTAATTATTTCCTGCACATAAAAACTCTTGGCCTCGTTGGCAAAGAAAAGAGCCAATATGGCCACTCTGGTTTTTGAACCGAATAATTGTTCCAGCATATTGTATAATTATGAATGATTATTGTATATTATACCAGAATAGAGCAAATTTGTCAAGTAAGGACTTGACAAAAACCTGCTTTTATGGTATAATCATACGAAAAACTAGAATATTAACAATCTAACCATAAACCAAGAATAAGGAGGATTCAGATGACAAGAGAGATAACCGAAGTAAAAATCGTTGTTTGCCGACATCCGGAAAAAGACGGGGACAAAATCACCGCCCATGGCGCAAAACAGTGTTTTGCCGCGGCCCTGGCTCTGGCCGAAAAAGGACTCAAGCCCGAGCTCCTGCTCTACTCCGGCGCCGTGCGTACAAACCAGGCGGCGCGCGTCATGGCCGCGGCCATGCAGGTCTTTGACCTGGAGCCCGAAGAAGACAGGGGCTTCCACTTTGAAAAGTGCTTCAAGCAAACCCTGAACAACGACATGGACGCGTTCAAGGCCGAAATGGAAAAAATCAAGCAAGCCGGCGGAACCATGACCCGAGCCGTGGAAATCAGCAAGTACGCACGCGAGGGCCTTGCCCAGGTCTCAAGCGCCATCCTTGACCTGGCCAACAAAATGGCCAGCCGCGGCAAAAAGGTGGTCCTGGTGGTGTCGCACAGCCCCTGGGCCGAATTTGCCACAATTGACCCCGACGCCATGCCTTACGGCCTGGGCGAAGCCGATGCCGTGGTCTATACGGTAGAGGCAGACCTGGGCGAAATCGTAGACTCCGAGCTCATCAAAGCGCCCCAGGTCTAATCCCCTCCCTATTCCCCACCTAGCACCTTCTTTCCCAAACTTAAAAGCCGACACGCTCCTCGTAGTCGGCTTTTAAAATTGTTTTAACTCGATGAATCCGCCAACTCTTTCATCTTCTCCATATCAATATCATATTCATTCCCCCGAAGACCGACCTTCACATTTTTATTGCCGTGCTCATCGGTTTTTACCAAAAGGTCCCATGATTCCACGGTTTTCATGCCTCCGCCAATTTCTTCCAGCTTGTCAAAACCGCGCACGGTTTTTATTTTTCCGGATTCATCTTCCACTTGCCTCAATAAAACCTGTTTTAAAAACGGCTCCAGCGTTCCTTTATGCGAAACGTTCAATAAATCAACGGACGAGCCCGAATTCATAAAATCCGTCATCCTGATATATTTATCAACCAAAAGCGCCACGCTCGCCCCTACCTCGCGCGCCGTGGCCGTGTCCTTGTCAAATTTTTTGTCGCCCAGCTCAAACCACCAGTCCAAAGCCTTGTCTTCGGCCGCAAAAACCGCCTCTTCCTTCTCCTCGGCGCTCAATTCATCAAAATTTTCCGGAAGATTTTGCTTAGTCAACTCCTTAAACTTAGTATAAAAATCCTTGGACCCGGGAACTATGCCAAGCTCGGTCCGTTTCCTAGATTTGAATATCTTGATCTCTTTCTTTTTCTGCTCGCCCAAGATTAAATCCGCCGTCTCCATGGCCCGGTCCACCGGACTGGTGTAAGCCTTGATGCCGTGGCGCTTGGATTCAAACCGCCGACCCACCTGCCTGGCCGCCTCCCTGCCCGCCTCGGAAAGCGTTGCTCCGGCGCCCGGCTCCTTGACGTCGGCCTTAGGCGCGTGCCTCATAAAACTGGCGCGTATCTCCACATTTCTGCCCAGCTTGGCTTCGCCCTCATGATGCATTGATTGCTCCATGGCTCCTTCTTTTAGCATATTATATTTTTTAATGATAAATTAAATCTCGTAATTATTTCTTTAATAACATTAAATCACATATATTATTAACCCACAATGCCCTACCTATGCCAAGGCTATTGACAAAACCCCCTCCCCCTACTAACATAAAAAACTAAACCGCACCTTTAACCCACCAAGAAAAGGAGGATATGTCATGAACCGGATTATTGATATTCTGGTGTGCCGGCACGCCAACCGGCCCAAAGACAAGACCAAGGACGACATCACGCCGCAGGGCGCCATGAACTGCTTTTACCTGGCCAAATGGCTCAAGGCAATAGGATACACGCCCGAGCGCGTTGTGCATTCCGGAGCCGTGCGCACGCGAAAAACCGCGCACATCATGGCCGCGGCAATCGGCCTTTTTGATCTCACGCCCGAAAAAAATTATAATTTTCACGAAAGAAAAGCGGCTGACCGCGTAATCAAGCAGGGCAAGTACAAAGACATGCAGGCGATCATTGAATGCGTGAAAGAAATCAGCCAAGCTAAAAGCTCGGTCAGAATGGCGCGCGAACAATCGGCTTACGCGCGCGCCGGCCGACGCATAATCCAGCAAGCGCTACGCGAGCTCGGACGCGACATGCGGGAAAAGGGCCAATCCACGGCCTGGGTCATATCCCACTCCCCGTTTACCGAGCTTGCCACCACCAAACCCGAAATCACGCTCTTTTGTATAGGTTATTGCGACACCATACTCTACCGCATGAACGCCGAAAATCTTAAAATCACCGGACATCAGTTCATCCCGGCGGCAATCACCATATGAAATCCGCCCGAAAACAAAAGCCGACGCAACCCTTGCGCCGGCTGTTTTTATTAAGAGAGTTAATTAAAGTTTCGTGTTGGTAAAAATGGTGTTTCTCTTCTAAATTTAGCTATAATCTGGAAAACTAATGGTTATATGACCATTAGTAGACCAAGAAAGCACTGCTGAAAGAATTATTTCGTTGTCACAGAGGGCTTTCACCTAAACGAAAACTGGCTTTAGCTGCATGGTACTTAGCTCTCAGACAAGGACAAAAACCAACACAAAACTTTAATTAGCTC
>JAHJFT010000023.1 GCA_018824325.1 Patescibacteria group bacterium | reverse complement strand
GTGGGCCACGTCGCTCGCGAGCGACGTGGTGGGCGCACGTGGACTCTCCGCCCAAGGCGGACCCGCCTCTGGCGGGGAACTACGGACCTCTACAATGTCAATGTAGCGTCCCGATGCCCCGCTGCGCGGGGAGCGGGATCCCGACCTCGAAGGGCGTCGGGACTCTAACTTAATTCTTTATGGTGGGCGCACGTGGACTCGAACCACGGACCTTTACAATGTCAATGTAACGCTCTAACCAACTGAGCTATGCGCCCCTTATTTTAAAATACTCCAGCTGCCTGCCCTCCGAAGCTCCGTAGGAGCGTAGGAGGGAGCTATGCGCCCCTGAAATTTATCTCGTCCGATTTACATGCCCCAGTATTACCTCCAGGTCCTGAGCCATGGGTTCAATTTCTTGATTTTTTACCTTGGGTTTGCGCCCGATTTTTTCACCGCCTTTAATAAATGAATCAACTGACCAGCGAAATAATTTACCAAGCTTATCAACATCCAGCTGCCGGTTCTTGGAATCCGCATAAATGCCGCGGTGGCACTCGTCGATTGTTTTATTTAAACCGTCCAGCGCGGCACTCCATCTTTTTTTATCACCCTTTTTCACTTCAAGGAAAAACTCCAATGAATCTTTAATGATTTCATTGCCATCTTTTGCCCCGCTGAATAACTCATCAATCCGTTTTTTATCCATGCCCTCTACCGTAAATCTATCGGTATACTTATAGACATTTTTAAAAAAGTCAAAGTATTTGGCTCTTTGCTCTTTCCCTTTCTGCTCGTCAAACAAGCTTATAATATCCGAAAAACGCGACATTTGTTCTTTTTCGTCAACTTCATCAAAGCTCTTGCGCTCTTTTTCCAGCGCCGGAGTCGCCATTTGACCATGCCGTGCTTCAATACTCATATATTAATACTAATTTAATAATGCGTTTCCACGGGCGTGCCCACGTCGGCCCAATTGTAAATCCATTCGGAATTTTCAAGGTTGACATTAACGCAGCCGTGGCTCATGCGGTGACCAAAATTATTGTGCCAATACGCGTAATGGATGTAAACATGCGGAAAAATGCTTAAATTATATTGAACATTGGGCAGATTGTAATTATCCGGATTGCCGACTCCGTAAGACCAGACATAATCATGCCATAATTTTTTAAATCTTACGGTTGTCTCACCAATTGGCGTGGGGAATCTCCAGGTGCCGGTGGACACGGGAAATGTTTTGACCGGAATACCCCATTCGTACGCCGTAAGTCTTTGGTTGGTAATATCAACATCAATAAATTTCGCCTGACCGACCGGGCCGGAAATCAGCCGGCTTGAAGGTATGGTAATTATCTCATCGCCGCCGCCGTTGACATCGGCCATGGCGATTCTTACGCCGCCGCGATAATCGCTCTCATAAGCGAAGAATTCGTCGCGCGTCTGGCCCTTGGCGTCAAAAAGACGAACATGAGGACCGCCGCCGCCGTTAACCATGGTGACAACCTCTTCAACTCCGTCATTGTTAAAATCTCCGGCGCTGACGCTCACGCCACCCTGATACTGCTCCACGTACGCCAGCCATTCGCCGGCCTTGTACCAGTTACTGGTACCGGGCTTAAAAACGCGAACCATTGGGTCGCCGCTTGAAAACTGGGCGACAATCACCTCTTCGGCCGCGTCCTGGTCAAGCTGACCCATGGCAACGCTCACGCCGCTAAGTTGGTCCGGCGGAAAAGCAAAAAATTCGGATTCCACGTTGCCGAGGCTGTCAAAAATTTTCACGTGCGGGCCGCCGGACGGGCCGGCGCCAGTGACGATCTCGTCTCGTCCATCAGCGTCCCAGTCGCCGCAGGCCACATTCACGCCGCCGCGGAAAAATTTATTGTAGGCAAACCATCCGCCGTCCGAAAGATCATTGCCATAGCTGTCAAATACTCTAACGTGCGGACCGCCGCCAAACTGCGTGCCGGTGACGATCTCTTTTTCTCCGTCCCCATCCAAATCGCATACGGCCACGTTAATGCCCTGGCCGTAACTTGGCGCGTAAGCGTAAAAACTAAATACTAACGAACCGTCTTGTCGGAAAATTTTTACTTCGGGCGGCACGCCCTGACCCGAACCAACAACAATTTCCGGCACGCCGTCATCGCCCAAGTCTCCGGCGGCAATACTTGAGCCGCCGTTGTACCCCTGGTCAAAAGCCATAAAATTGCCGATCACCTCAAAACCGTTCCAGGTTCTTACTTCATAGTCGCGCGAATCAACCGCATGGGCCGGCGACGGGGCCAGCAATAAAATAAAAATTATCAGACAAGCAAATATATTTAATTGAATGATTTTTTTAAGCATGGGAAATTTAAATTCATAATGCGCGCAGATGGATTTTCCGCCGGAGGCGGACCCGCCTCGGGCGGGGAACCTTATCGACCCCGACTTTACCCCGCACCAAATTGAAAATGAATTTTTTGGCAATTTGATAAACTGGAAGTCCTCCTTCGCCACTTCTTTGACTGGCTGTGCCAGCCGAAGCCTTGGCGAAGGCTGGTGGGTGCGGGTGGACTTGAACCACCGACCCCGACTTTATAAGAGTCGTGCTCTAACCACTGAGCTACGCACCCTGGATGAAATTGAATTGGAGCACAACGCAAAAAAAGTAAAATCACCCAAATTATAGCTTATTCTGCTAAACATTTCAAGTTTTTTGAGCCCGGAATTACAAAATACGGCTTTTTTTTATATGCGAAACAGGGTAAAATAAAGGCATATGCCAAAAATCCTTTCTACAAAACAATTATCAAGGACGGTTGAGGCGGAAATCCGGAAAAATAAAGTTAACAATCTGGTCGGTCAATTTTTCAAAAACTTTCCCCAGGGCGAACTTTTTCTGGTTGGCGGGATTGTGCGCGATATTTTAACGGATAGAGAAAATAAGGGCGACTTGGATTTTGTGGTCAGAAATGTTCAGGCCGAGCAGCTTGAAAAATTCTTGAGCAAATTCGGCGCGGTGAACCTGGTGGGGAAAAATTTCGGCGTGTTTAAATTCAAATCCCGTGACGCGCGTAAAAATAATTTCGTTGATTTTGCCCTGCCGAGAACCGAGCATTCTTTGGGCACGGGCGCGTACCGTGATTTTAAAATTCAGAGCAATCCAAAGCTCCGATTAAAAGACGACCTTGCGCGGCGCGACCTTACCATAAACGCCCTGGCCTGGGATTTAAAATCAAAAAAACTGATTGATTATTTTAACGGCGTAAACGACCTTAGGGCCGGCATTATTCGAGCGGTCGGCCAGCCCAAGAAAAGGTTTTTGGAAGATTTCTCGCGCATGGCCAGGGTACTGCGCTTGGCCACCGAACTTAATTTTACGATTGAGCGCCGGACCTGGAACGCTTTAAAAAAACTCATTCGCCTGCTCAACAAAAAAAAGTGCGGCCAATTTATCGTGCCGCGCGAAACCCTGGCCAAAGAATTTTTAAAAAGTTTTTACGCCGACCCGCTCCAGGCTTTTGAATGGTGGGACGCTTCCGAGACGTTTGACGTTCTTATCCCGGAGATTTCGGCCCTGAAGCTGTGCGCCCAACCTAAAATATTCCACGCCGAAGGAAGCGCCGAGAAACACCTGCACTTGGCGCTTAGGGCTTTGCTGTCCGATGATTTTAAAAAAGAATTCGGGCAAAGCAAGATTCCGCTTTATGTTTCCCTGGGCGTTCTTTTCCATGATATCGGCAAACCAAAAACAAAAACCAAGAAAAGCCCGAGGAACCCGCGCATCACTTTTCCGGCTCATGCGCAAATCGGCGCGAAAATGACAAGGCAAATTGTTAAAAAGTTAAAACTTGAGAGCTACAAGGCCGCGGACATAGACATTGAAGCGAAAAAACTCTCCTGGCTCGTTGAAAACCACATGTTTATTTTAAAAAACGACCCCAAAGAAGCGCGCTGGACCACGATTGAACAATACTTCATGCAAAAAGATTTTCCTAAAGACTATCTTTTGCAAATGAGTTTTTGCGATATTGAGGGGAGCAGAATGGGTGCCCGGATAGCCAACCTGTATCAGCTTCATTATCTTGGCTATAAAGAAAGAATGTGGAAGTTGGCGCGGCGTTTTCCCCAAGGCCTTCCAAAAAAATTAATCAGCGGGGATGATATCAAGCGCGTCCTTAAAATCGGACCCGGACCAAAAATCGCTCAAGCCCTGGACCTGCTTCGCGAGGAACAGCTCGCCGGCAAAATCAAAACAAAATCCCAGGCGCTGGCTTTTTTAAAAAATATCGAAATCAAATAAATGCGCTGGGGAGATAAAAAAATTTCAGTCAAGGCCGAGGACGCGGGCGTGCGCCTTGATGTTTTTCTTGCCGCGAAACTGGGCATGGCGCGCGCTAGAACGCAAAAAATGATTAAGCGGGGTGATGTTTGGGTGAACGATAAGATAAAAACGCCGCACTACGCGATAAAAGACGATGACCAAATCCGGGTGGCCAAACAAAAATCCGGGCCGGAAAAAACCGTGGCGCCGAAAATTGAAATAATTTTTTCAAACAAAGATTTTATTGTCCTGAATAAGCCGGCCGGGCTGGTCACTCATCCGCCGCATGAAAATTACGGCCAAACCACCCTGACCGATATTCTTTGCAAAAAATTCCCGGAAATTAAAAAAGTCGGCCAAGCTTCCCGTCCAGGCATTGTTCATCGCTTGGACCGAGATGTTTCCGGGCTCATGGTGATAGCGCGCAACCGAGAATCTTTTGATTTTCTTAAATCCGAATTTAAAGCCCGGCGCGTAAAAAAAATTTACACTGGCCTGGTGCATGGAAAATTGAAAGAAGAATTCGGCGAAATAAGTTTTAAAATCGCGCACAAGACAAGGAGCGGGCGCATGGCCGCGCGGCCCGAAAACCAGGAGGGGCGGGAGGCGCTTACCTTTTGGCGCGTTTTAAAACATTATAAAAAATTTACCCTCCTTCAAATTGAAATCCGCACCGGCCGCACGCATCAGATTCGCGTGCACCTCCATGCCCTTGGCCACCCTCTGGCCGGCGACCCGCTTTACCGGCCAAAAAAAACCGGCAAGATTGTCGCGCCGCGCCTTATTCTGCACGCGAGCAATCTGGGATTCTATAATTTAAACAAAGAATGGATGGAATTCGATTCACCTCTGCCGCTTGAGTTGGATAATTTTTTAAAAAACCTAAACTAGTTAATAGGGAGTAGTAAGTAGTAAGTAGTAAGTAGTAAGTAGTAAGTAGTAAGTAGTAAGTAGTAAGTAGTAAGTAAAAAAACTTAACTATAGCCTACTCACTACTCCCTACTGACTACTCACTATTATGATAATCTCCTTTTCCGGCCCGCCCGGCTCGGGAAAAAGCACCATCGCCAAAATGTTTGCCCAATATCTGGACTGGCCGCGTTATTATGTCGGGCAGATGCGCCGGCAGGCCGCGGCAAAGCGGGGCATGACCCTAGAAGAATATAACAAACTCGGCGAAACCGATCCGTCCACTGACCGCGAAGTGGACGAGTGGATGAAAGAACTTGGCGCCAAACAAGATAATTTTATTATTGAGGGCCGAACCGCGTGGCATTTTATACCTCACTCCTTAAAAATATACGTTGACGTGGAAGAAAAAACCGGCGCGCAAAGAATTCTCAATCAATTAAAATCAAAGCAACGGAAAAAAGAGGCCGAAAAATTTGAAACTATTGACCAAATCATGACGGTCAACCGCCAAAGAATGGCGAGCGATAAAAAAAGATATAAAAAATATTACGGCATAGACGCGTTTAACAAAAAAAACTACGATTTAGTGGCTGACACGACCAGCAAAACCAAGGAGCAAACATTTGATGAAATCTGGGCATTTATTGAACCGAGATTAAAAAAATAGCGTGTTCATAAGAACAGAGCATGACGCCGCAGCGCTATGCTCTGTTCTTGACAAAAATCGGCTTATTTTCTATAATATTCACACATAACTAAATTAGGTTATTTTTTTTATATGACCGAAGAACAAAAAGAAGAACAAAAAAACGAACCGGCCGTAGTTAAAGAGGCGGAGGACAAGAGCGCGGGACCGGCGACCGAAGCGGCTCAAGACAATCAAGAGGTCCGGGCTCCGGAAAAACAAGAACCCGAGGCAATTGAAAAAGCCATGGAGGAAGCCAAAACCGCGGGAAAACTGGAACAAATAGAACTACCTAAAATAAAACCGGGCATGCTTGTTCGCGTTCATCAAAAAATCAAGGAAGTCGCGGCCAAGGGCGCCAAAGGCAAGGATAAAGATAAAGAAAAAGAACGCATCCAGGTTTTTGAAGGCGTTGTTTTAGCGGTTCGCGGAAGCGGCAATCAAAAAACTTTTACCGTAAGAAAAAAATCTCAAGGCATTGGCGTGGAAAAAATATTTCCTCTGGCCGCGCCGTGCATTGAAAGGGTTGAGGTGATGAAAGAATATCGCACCAAGCGGGCCAAGCTCGGCTTTCTGCGGCAAGGCTACAAGAAAAAACTCAAGGAAAAAACGAAATAAAAAATAGAAATAAAAAAATCACTCCGACGTTACGTCGGAGTGATTTTTGTTTTTCGTAAAAATTTACCCGGGCTTCATAACCCCAGGTCCGTGGCAATGGTATTGGTGTTGTATCTTTCGTAATACGGAAAATAATCCCCTTCTTGGTCAATATCTTCCCCAATGACATAATTCTGATAAAAAGCCTCGGAAACATCTTCAAGGTCATTGATATACCAATCGTTGCCATAAAGAAGCCGAGCCAGCTGATCGGTCTGGACCCAACGGAGCGTGCCACCCCGCGCCACGGCGTAAACCTTGAGGTCGCTGGGAAATTTTATCAATTTAACCCCGGGTTTGTAGGTAATGTTGCCGCCAAGCGGAATCTCGGCCATGGTGGCCGCGTTGACTATTTGCAATTCCGAATAATCCATGTACCAGGTAAAAAAACATTTTTCATTGGAAAAAACATAACGCTGGCCGTCAACCGCGTAATAGTAAACCGTTGAATCAATCTGAGTATTGGGGTCTTGGTCATCGGGCAACTTTATCAAGCTGCCGGTATCAAGCTCTTCAATGCTTTCAATTATCTGCCCCTCAACTTCGTCTTTGGCGGCCTGCGCCGGAAAAAACGAAAAGGCGAATGCGGCAATAAAAATTATAATTAATATTCTTTTCATAAGTCTACTCTAGCCCCAGGTTTTTATCAATTGTGTCTATTGAATCATACAGCGCGTCCGGATCAAAATCCGACACCGCGGTTATGTCGTCGCCAAAACTATAATTAACCCAAAAGGAATCGGGCACGTCTTCAATCAACGTGTTCCAGGCGGCGCCGTAAAGCGCCTGAGCCAATTCTTCGGTTTTAATCCAGCGCAAGACTCCGCCCTGCTCCACGGCGTAAACCTTGGGGTCGGTTTGAATTTTTACCATTTTGTAGCCGGGTCGATAAGTCACGTTGCCGCCGATAGTCATCTGGGACATCAGATCTTGGCTGATTTCCGTAACCGCGAAAAAGTCTTCATACCAGGAAAAATAAATTTTATCATTGGGAAAAACATAACGCTTATTATCTGAGGCGTAATAATAAACCGCCGAATCATGCGTGGTGGACGGGTCCTGGTCGTCATAAAGTTTTACCAGCGTTCCCGGGACAAGCTCGCCCATGCTAAAACTTATGCTCACTGATTGATCCAACATGACGCCCTCGGCCGTGGCGGCCAAGACTGACTGCCCGGGGCTTGATGATTTTATTTTAAATGCCGCTTGCCCGAGTTCGTCGCTCACCGCTTGCGACGGCGATATTTGGTCGTTTGAGCCGCGCGAAGAAGTAAGCGTCACGGTTTTTCCGGACAGAAGATCTCCGCTGGAATTCCTAACCGTGACCGTGATCGTGGATTCACTCTCGCCGTCCGGCGCGACCGTAAGCGGCGAGGCGGAAACCGTGGACACGGAAGCGGAAACCGCCACATCCGGGGACAGAACGAGAGGATCGCCAGTCAAGTCGGTTACATAGTTAAGCATGTCGCCGGTTGCCTTGGCCTCCCCGGCCGTCCAACCGGCTTTGCTGGCGTTGACCGAACAATTAATGTCATCAGCTTTTGTCTGCAGGGCAAATTCATAGACGCCATCGCCTATTTCTCTGAACGCGTAAATAGTCGGGTCCGAACACTGGGAAATCGAAAAATTTTCCGCGGCCAAGCCTGGAACAACATTTTCCGATGAATCAACGACTTTGACTTTTAAATTGTAGGCCCGCACTTCCATCTGCCCGGCAAGTGGAATAGTGCCGTAACTGGTCGTTGTCCTCGCTCTTGCCCAAAACCCGAGCTTGGAATTTATGGCGCTGCCCATCCAGTCGTCCGGAATATCCCAGGTTATTTCATTCCAACCGGCGTTAGTAAAACTCGCCGTGTCATCGGTCGCGTCCAGGCTTTTCCAGCCGCTGTCGCTCAAGTATTCCCAGATGACCTCGCCGTATTCACCGGCCGTGGTGACGTTCACATGAAGCTTGTCAAAATAAGTGTACACGAAATCCCGCGCGCCCATGGAAACGTAAAGTATGTTCGGCCCGATGCCGGCGGTTTTCCCCAAATACACGTCTCCGGCTTGCTCGCTTTGCGCGTCCCCGGTTTCGGGCACATAAGCCGTGCCGTCCCAATAATACACATATTCAGGATAAGCGTTGAGATAATCTATGGCCAAAGCTCCATTAAACGGAAAAATAATTAAGACCGAGAGAAGGGTGAAGATAAATATTTCTTTTTTCATATTTTTATTTAAGAAAAAGCTACTAATATTTTACCTTAAAATGAAAAAAAATAAAAGCATATGTATTAGTCAAATACATTTTGCAGTCCCGTGGATTATTATTAATAATAAAGTTAACCGGTGTTTTAAGGTTAAGCCCAAAATGGGGCCTTTCGGTATTATGCCAAAGAAGGTGTTTCATCAAACCGATGTTAAAAGATAC
>JAHJFT010000022.1 GCA_018824325.1 Patescibacteria group bacterium | reverse complement strand
CCGCCACCCCAAATCAAGGTCCTCATGATAGGCAAAAAACTTCTCATCAAACAAGCCCACCTCCCGAAGTATGCTCGCTTTAAACAAAACGCCGGCCCCGCTCGGATAGGCAATCTCAGGCAGGCCAATGAAATGTTTTTGCGAAATCGGCACGCGGCCGTCTCCGCAAAAACCAAAGCCCAGAAAATGGACCATGTTGCCCGAAGAATTGATTAAATCTTTTTCCGGCCAGAGCCGAAGCAAAGACTGAACCGAACCGATCTTCTCGCTTGACTCGGCGGCCATTACCGCCTCGGCCAAAAAATCCGGCTCAACCCGAATATCATAATTTATAAGATACACGTAGTCAAACCCCTCGGCCACGGCATACTTTATTCCCGCGTTATTGCCGCCGGCGTACCCCAAATTAAGGCTCTGCGGCATATAGTGCATCTTGGGAAGGCCGGGAAGAGGATTTAACATCATCTCATCAACATACTCGCGCGACCCGTCAGCCGAAGCATTATCCACAAAAACAATCTCCACAAGCTCTCTTGGATAATCAAGTCGGGACATTGTATCAAACCAAGCATCCAAAAAACGCCGCGATTTCCACAAAACCACGATCACGGCGACGCGCTTACTCAAACTGTTATTGTTGGCTAGCATGTTCTTCTTGCTTAGATTCGTTAGGCTCCCTCGGCTCGGCCAAAGCCAAGCCCTGCACCACCTTTGAAATATTTTTATCCAAGGATTGAATTTTTGTGAATATCTTAAAAACCAAATAAAACAAAACTGAAATTGATATATAGATAACCAGGTCAACGCCCCGGCCCACGCCGAACCAGGCCGCGGCCACTTCCGTGGTCTTGGGCAAGAGCACCACCACGCCGGCGCCAAGCCAAAAGATTATCCAAATCAAAAGCCAGGAGACGGAAAACTCTTTGGCGCGAAATTTTAAAAACACGCGCGCGATTGCGAAGAGGACGAAAGCGATTATAACAATTTGAATTACCATAAAATTCTTAAATCCTAAATCGTAAATCGTAGATCCTTGACAAAATCAGGGCTCATGATATAGGATTTAGGATTTACGATTTAAAAAGGCGGCCTACAAAATAATCAAGCACAATCCTAAAAGAATTCAACGAGCTCTGTCCCTTCTGCCGGCTCTCCTTTGTGTACCTTATCGTCACCGGCACTTCGCAAAATCTTAAATTATTTTTGGCTATTTGGTCAAATATTTCCGAAGCATGGGCCATCCGGTCCTGGCTTATCTTAATCTTTTCGGCCGCGGCCCGGGAAAAAGCGCGAAAACCGTTATGCGTGTCCGTGACGCGAAGTCCGGAAGTAAATCTGGTAAAAATAATTCCGCCCTTGAGCACGACTTTGCGGAAAAAAGGCACGTTCGTGCCCGGCTTTAAAAATCTTGAACCCAGTACGACATCAACTCCGCCCAAAAGTATGGGTTTTACCATATCATCGATTTCTTCGGCCGCGTGCTGGCCATCGGCGTCATAATGAACCACGATATCCGCGTCCATGCGGCGCAGCGCGAATTCGGTTCCGGTTCTCAATGCCGCGCCCTGGCCGCGATTTATTCTATGCGTTAACGCATGCGCGCCCGAAGACACAGCCACGTCACCGGTTGCGTCCGAAGATCCGTCATCCACAACAATAACCTCGCTTAAGCGAGGCTTCACGTCTCTTATCACTTTGCCGATATTCCTTTCTTCGTTGTAAGCCGGAATTACTGCAACGATTTTCATAAAATTCTACCTACGAAATTACGAAATCTACGAAACTACGAATTTTTTACGAATATACGAATATTTTTTCGTACACGCATCATAACATTAAACATTCATTATGAATTCGTATATTCGTAGCGTATTCGTAATTTCGTAGATTGAGAAGTAATTTCGTAGACTATTTTGATTTTTTGATTTTTTGTTTTCTTGATTTCACGATTGCGTCTGAAAGCCAATCAACTCCTTGTGCGTGCGCGTGTAATCAAGAGTTTTTTGCAAACCGTCTTCCAATCTTACCAACGGCACCCAGTCCAACTTTTGTTTTGCCTTTGAAATGTCCGGCAACCCGAGCTCGGTCATAAAAAGAAGCCGCGGCTCAAATTTTATTTCCGACGACGAGCCGGCCATTTGAATAATCCGCTTAGCCACTTCAACGAGCGAAAAATCCTGTTCCGAGCCAAGATTGACCGGCCCAATATCGGCCGGCGCCTGCATCAATCTCTTAATTCCGTCTATTATATCGGCAACATAACAAAGTGATGTTTTATATTTATCGTCGCCGTAAATCACCAGCTCCTTTCCGTCAAGCGCGTTGGTAATAAAGTCGGGTATCATCTGGCCGTCAAAAAGTCTCATCTTCGGGCCATATGTTCTAAAAATCCTTCCGATCTTCGCGTCCAGGCCGTGCACCTGTTGGTATGTCGCCACCATGGCCTCGGCAAATCTCTTGCCTTCGTCATAACATGATCTTGGCGTGGTCGTACCAACGTCGCCCAAATAATCCTCAGCAAACATTACCTGCCCATTTGTCCGGCCGCCGTATATCACCGAGCTTGAAGTGAATAAAAATTTTGACTTGTATTTTACCGCCACATCCAGCGCGTTCTTCATGCCCACCGAATTGGCCAAAAGAGTCTGAATCCTATAATCATTAAATCTTTTGGGAGAAGTCGGACAAGCCAAATGATAAATCTCTTGAATCCCCTGAAACCTTATTTTGAATCTCTCCAGCTCGGGAAAAGACTCCAGATCAAAAGGCTCGTTAATATCGTGGCGCAAAAATTCAAAATCCGAATTTTGCAGCAGGCTGTCAATATTTGACTCATGGCTGGTGATAAAATTGTCCACACAAATGACCTTGGCCTCGTCAAGCAAGGACTCACAAAGAT
>JAHJFT010000123.1 GCA_018824325.1 Patescibacteria group bacterium | reverse complement strand
TAGATTATGCGCAGAAGGGGATAGAGGAGATTGGTTTAAGGTTTATTCTTTCCGGTTCGAGCGCGCGCAAGTTAAAACGCGGCAGCGCTAATCTTTTAGGCGGAAGGGCGCTTGATTTACGGCTTTATCCTTTAACCAATATTGAGGTTGGCAAGAGATTCGATATTGATATGGCTTTGTCTTATGGAGCCCTGCCTCGCGTAGTAACAACTTTTCTGGAAGGTAAAGTTGATGATGTACGCCGGCAATTAAAGGCGTATTGCACAATTTACATAAAAGAAGAGGTCCAGGCGGAAGCTTTGACTCGCAATGTGAGCGCGTTCCAGAGATTTTTAAGCGTGGCGGCCCAAATGAACGCGGAGACAATTGAATTCGCTTCCGTGGCGCGTGATTCCTCGGTTCCCATGAGCACAGTCAAAGAATATTTTTCGATCCTCGAGGATACTCTCCTAGGTGATTTTCTGTGGCCGTGGGACAGGAGCGAACGCAAGAAGGCGCGGCCAAAGTTTTATTTTTTTGACTGCGGAGTTGTCAGGGCATTACAGAACCGTTTGGTTGATCCTCCTACTCAGCATGAGAGAGGTTTTTTATTCGAAACTTTTTTCTATAATGAATTAAAGCGCGTGCGGGATTATTATGAAAAATCATATGAACTTTCGTTTTGGCGGGAGGGAAAAAATGAAATTGATATACTCGTAACGGGCCCTCGCGGGCCGGTTATGGCCTTTGAGTGCAAAACATCGACAGACACGGTATCGAACGTTACGTATACAGCTTTTCGTAAACGGTTCCCTAAGCCGCCGTTGTTTGTGGTATCTTTAAAAGACGCTCATCCGCGCAAGCTTGATAATGGCGTTGTCGTTCTTCCATGGCGCCAGGCTTTGGATGTTTTTCTAGGGAAACCTTCTCCCGCATAGTAAGAGGAGCAGACATAATAGAGGAAAAAAACAGAAACCCGTGTAGCCGCAGCTCCTTGCGCTGACTAAACTAATATTGGCATAACAATAATTATCCTGTATATTTTACGATTATGAGCGGAAAAATACAGCATATGGGCCGTCCCGTCACACAGGCTCTTTACATGAGCAGTAGGAGTATGCATCATCGCCGCCTTGCAGTAGGACCTATAATTGTCATTCCGGAAATTTGTCATTCCCGCGCAAGCGGGAATCCATAAAAAATTGTCATTGGAGGGCGCGATTTTTCGGGGCCGAAGCGACCGAGGACGAAATGTCCGAGGAAGTGCCGAGTCCTCCGGACGAGGCCAATCTCCCTGCAGTAATCGGTGAGTTATCGGGGATAATATTCTTCGAGCTTGTCGAGAAGATATTTTGTCTGAGTCGAGAAGAGTAAATCAAAGGAGAATTGGATGCCACGAGAAAATACGCTAAAAAATTGCCGGCTTTGTAAATCTCCCCTGATACGTTTTGTTTTAAAAAGAGACGGCCTCTGTATTTTCAGATGTATCGATTGCGGCGTAGTGTTTCTCGGGAATGATTTGGATGATAGAGAGATAAAAGACCTTTATAAATATTATGGCTATAGCGCATTTTCCAATTATCTCTCCCCCATAACAAAGATACGTTATGAAAAGTTGCTGGATAGCTTTGAGAAATACAGAAAGAACAATACTATTATCGATGTAGGCTGCGGAGCCGGGTATTTCATGCTTTCCGCCTCTAACAGGGGCTGGCAGGCGGATGGAACAGAGATTTCAGAAGAAGCGATTAAATTAGCTGAAGAAAAAGGCCAGAAGGTTCTTAAAGGAGATATATCGGATCTGGATTTAAAAGAGAAAACCTACGATGTAGCTGTTTTGATGGAGCTCTTGGAGCATTCATCTAACCCTGAGCAGATAATAAAAAAGTTGTCTTGTATATTGCGTCCTGGCGGGCTTGTTTACATAACAACGCCTAATTATAATAGCCTGGCCAGGAGGATTGCCGGAGGGAATTGGGGTATGTTTAGCAAGGAGCACTCTTTTTATTTTACAGCTAAAGGCCTAAAACGGATTCTGCATAAATACGGTTTTAAAATAAAGAGCCTGCGGACCGAAAATATATCCCTTATAGAGATTTCGAAGATCTTTAAGAAGAGAGGGTCTTTTAATTTTACAGAAAGTTATGAAAAGCAGGAACATCTCAGGGAACTGACAGAGAAAAGACGGATTTTTTCTGCAATGAAAAGATTAGCCAATTTTATCTTGAATATATTCAAGATAGGAGACAGTGTTTGTATTCTCGCAGAAAAGATGAGTACGTAAAAAACTCCTTGACGCCATTTAGCCTAATATAGTAAAATGCTGTTCAATGATTGAACACGCCCCCAGAGAAGAAATTCTCCACATAATAAGGCATTTAGAGGATGATCCTGCTGCTACTCAACGGGCTATATCCAGCAGGCTTGATATCTCCTTAGGGAAGACCAATTATCTCCTTAAGGAACTCATCAAGAAGG
>JAHJFT010000021.1 GCA_018824325.1 Patescibacteria group bacterium | reverse complement strand
TGCGACCAGCGAAATTGCCCGGGCAATCGCAAAATCGCGCGCCAAAACATATGTTGGCGGCGGAGAAACGCTTATGGCCATAAACAAACTGCGTCTTTTGAAAAAATACACCTTTGTTTCCACGGGAGGAGGAGCCATGTTGGAGTTTTTTGAAGGAAAGGAGCTGCCCGGGTTGAAGCCTCTTTCAAAATGACGATTTGATACTTCTTTAACAGAAATCCAAAATCCTAAGCACCAAATCCAAAACAATATCAAATGACCCAAATTAAAAATCCAAAACAATACGATTTGGAAGAGCGCACGTTCAATTTTGCCAAAGGATGCAGGGATTTTGTTAATAAGTTACCTAAAACAATTTCCAATATTGAATACGGAAAACAATTAATACGCTCATCCGGATCGCAAGCTTCAAATTATATTGAAGCAAATGAGTCACTGAGTAAAAAAGATTTTGTCCATAGAATAAAAATTTGCAGAAAAGAAGCAAAGGAAAGCCATCTATGGTTAAGGTTATGCGAGGTTGGCAAAAATGAGGAGTTAATAAAAGAACGAAAAGAACTTACGGCGGAAGCTATGGAACTTACAAAAATTTTTGGTTCAATAGTGGAAAAAAGTAAATAGTTTTGAATTTTTAACATTTGAATTTTTCCCGCCGCGGCGGGACCCCGCTGAAAGCGGTGGGAATTTGTTTTGGATTTAGATATTTGGATTTAGAATTTATTAGTTAAAGTTAATAATTAAATTAGATTGTTATGCCACAAAAAAATGTTAAAAAACCTAAGAAAGAAAATATGGATAATAAATCCTTTTGGCCAAAATGGCCGGGACAAAAAATGTTCTATGTTCTTATGGGCATAGTGTTGGTTTACGCGATTGTTTATCTCGCGGTGATCATACAAAACAATTTGAAAGAGTTTGAATATATCGGCCTGGCGGATAGAGAGCGGGACACGATTTCCATTGAAGGCGAGGGCAAGGCGATTGGCACGCCGGACATTGCCACGGTCAACGCGGGCATGGTGACCGAGGCAAAAACCGTGCTTGAAGCCCAGGACGCGAATACTGAGAAAATGAACTCGCTTATCGCTGAATTCAAAAAGATGGGTTTGGATTCCGGAGATATTCAAACCGTTGATTACAGCATTTGGCCGAAATATGAGTATAAAGAAGGCGCGAGCAACATTGTCGGCTACACGGTCAGCCAGAGCGTTCAGATTAAGATTCGCGACACCGCGAAAATAAGCTTGGTGCTGGCCGCGGCCGGGCAAGCCGGCGCCAATCAAGTCTCCGGGGTTCAATTCGGCATTGACGACCCGGATGGGCTCAAGGAAGAAGCCAGGCTTGAGGCTTTGGTCGACGCTAAACAGAAAGCGCAAGATCTGGCGCAGGCTTTGGGCGTCAGTCTGGGCAAGGTGGTCGGTTTTAGCGAGTATACTTATTCGCCCACGACAAAGGGGTATTTGGAATATGACGGTTTGGGCGGAGCCGGTGAGGCGCCCCAGGTTGAGACCGGAAGTTTGGAAATAGATTCCAACGTGACGGTGATTTATGAGATTTACTAGGTCGTAGGGAGTAGAGAATAGGAGCTACCATACTGCGAGTCGGCTCTTGTAGTCATTGCGAGCCCCGACGATAGTCGGGGCGTGGCAATCCCGTACCCATATTGCGCGAACGTCAAGCATGGGTTCGGGATTGCTTCGTCGTCCGCCTCCGTCCCGACCAGTCGGGACTACGGCGGAATTCCTCGCAATGACTACAAAGGGGGCGGTCGGGGTTTGCGTATAAGTATTTAAAATTTTTAAATTATGAATGCCAAGATTAAAGACATAATCGCCCGCGAAATCCTGGATTCGCGCGGCAATCCGACCATTGAAGTTGAGGTTGAGCTTTTTGGCGGCGCGGTCGGAATAGCCAAGGTTCCGTCCGGCGCTTCAACCGGCGCGCACGAGGCCTGGGAGATGCGGGATGGGGACAAGAAACGATACTTGGGTAAGGGAGTGCTCAAGGCGGCGGCCAATGTGAATAAAAAAATCGCCCCGCTTTTGCGCGGCATTGACGCGCGGCGCCAGCAAGACATTGACCATGTGATGATTGAGCTAGACGGCACGGCCAACAAAAAACGACTCGGAGCAAACGCGATTTTGGGTGTTTCTTTGGCTTGCGCCCGGGCCGGCGCTTTGGCCGAACGCAAGCCGCTTTACAAGTATATTAATAAAACTTATAAACTGGGTTTAAAAAGAATTAAAATGCCGTATGCGATGATGAATATTTTAAATGGCGGAGCGCACGCAAATTGGAGCTTGGATATTCAGGAATTTATGATTATTCCCAAGATGGCGAGATTTAAACAAAGGGTGCGCGCGGGTTCGGAAATATTTCATCACCTGGGCAAGATTCTCAAGAAAAACAAGCAAGTGACTTCAGTAGGCGATGAGGGCGGTTTTGCGCCGCGTTTGGGCAAGAATTCAAAAGCATTTGATTTAATCAGCCAGGCAATACGCGCGGCAAAATACAAACCCGGAAAAAATGTTTTCATGGCCATTGACGCGGCCGCCTCGGAATTTTATAACAAAAAGACAAAGAAATACGAGCTTAAGGCCGAGAAAAAGAAATTAAAAGCCCATGAGCTGAACAAGCTTTATCAGTCCTGGATTAAAAAATACCCGCTCATATCAATCGAAGACGGGCTGGATGAAGACGATTGGGAAAATTGGATTTTGCACACGCGTTCCTTGGGCAAGCGCGCCATGCTGGTGGGAGACGATCTTTTCGTGACCAACGCGACGCGCCTGGGGCAAGGGATTGAATTGGGCGCGGCCAACGCGATTTTGATTAAAGTAAATCAGATCGGTTCGCTGACCCAAACAATTGATACCATTGTTTTAGCCAAGAACGCGGGATATAAGGTTATTATTTCACACCGCTCGGGCGAGACTTGCGACACGTTTATCGCTGATTTGGCCGTGGCCGTGGGCGCGGATTATATAAAAACCGGCAGTTTGTCGCGGTCCGAGAGAGTGGGGAAGTATAATAGACTCATGAAGATAGAGGAGGAGTTGAGATAATTTCGAATTTAGAATTTTGATTCAATTTTGAGTTTTTAATTTTTATTAAAAAACATAAAAACGGCCCCGGTAAGGGGGTCGTTTTTTTTGGGGCGGGATTTGTTTTATTCTCTTGTCCAGTCTATTTTTAGCCATAAAATAATCTTATATTTTGACTATATAAGATTAGGGCATGGGTGTAAATTCGCGCAAGATTCGCGCAAGATTCGCGCAAGATTCGCGCAGGCTTTTAAGGGTCGGCGTTCGGTTGACTTAAAGATCAAAAAAACGGCCCGAGGGGGTCGTTTTTGTGTTTGGGTGGTGGTGGGAAGGGCAGGGGAGAAAAAAAGGGCGTGAATTGTGCAACGCTAAAACATAATGTTATCTTTTATCCTATTGTTTCGTTTTGGCGTTTTTTAGATGGAGGGTGTTTATTCTAAAAAAAGGAGAAAGCGCTAAAGGACGCTTCCGCGAGATCCCTCGCTCGTCTTGATATGGCTAGGACAGGATCAGTATCGAATGGATATTTATTTAAATTTTTATTCTGATTAAATATATCTTTTGAATAGTACTCTTTGTATTTTGAATCAAAATCTTTGTTGCTAGCGGCTCTGTTCATTTCCATGGATAAAATTGTTAAATTTCCAATCCTATGTAAAAAATCTTCTTGCTCATATTTTGACTGTGACAAAATATGTTCAACTGTTTTTACTTCATAAGTAATGCCTTTATTATCATCACGCTGGTATAGTGTCAGGAGTATAAATCTGATTAGCTCGTTATTACTATCGTTATCTTTTCTATATACTAAGATGTCGTTGAAATTTTGTATAAATTCATCTTTTTTATCTTTTACCAACCCCCACAAGTCGGCATAGAATTTATTTGATTCGCTCGTGAAATTTTTACCATTATAATTAGCCAAATTTTTACATCTGTCCGCGAATTTTTTTTCGTATTTGGATGGATTAACGGAAGAAATTATTTTTATCATTAGACCGAGGTTCCATAATTTTCTTAGGTCACTACCCAACATTAACTTTGTATATTTTTCTGTTTTACTAAATTTTCTACAGTATGCTAACAGCACTTCATATATTTGGTCAGAGTCTAAAAGAGGAAAAGCTTTTAGATATTTGCCTATTGTTAATTCATCTTTAGCTCCTGA
>JAHJFT010000020.1 GCA_018824325.1 Patescibacteria group bacterium | reverse complement strand
ATTGAACATTCATCATGAATTCGTATATTCGTACCGTATTCGTAATTTCGTAGATTTTTGCAAGCCATGGTTTCTCGTACGACTATTTTTTGGTCCGGCGCGCAGGTTTTTTCTTCCCCATAGGTTTCCCGACGCCCAAGCCGGCCAATTGCCCGACCCACCTCACCAGCCGTGAAAATCCGCCTTTAGTGGTCAGCCTTTCAAACAACAGCACCCAGCTTGAATATTGGAACGCGGCCATGAAAGAACCGCCCAAGATAACAATCACGAATATAATGAATATCGAAAGAAATAGAATCACCAGATAGGCAACCTCGGACTGCAGGGCGAGCGCGGCGAGAAAAAGCAGAATTATGGGTACGGAGAAAACGAGAACTACCAGAAGCATGGCCAAACCAATGAGAAAAGAAATCACAAACAGAAGAAAGCCCAGTTCCAGACAGATCAACCAATTGCGCCGAAACAAATCCCAGGCCAAGGCGATTGAGGTCAAGATTTTTTTCTTCCGGAGCACGACATAGCAGCCGGCAAGGATTGCCATGAGATAAAAGATGATGGCCAGGGGGATAAAGACAAGGTAAGAAACAAGATGGAGCAGGGTATTCAGAAGAATACTCTGACTCAGAAGTAGAGCCAGGGGAAAGGTGATAAAGATGACAAGTAGGAATAGCGCGACTTTAAGCAAGATATTAATCCCGAACATGGGCCAGAATTTTAAGAGCCCGACATCAATCACGTTTTTATTGATTTTTTTCTTTATCAGGAGCGATTGAACGGAAAAAATCAGCGAACCCTGGCCAATCACCGAAAGGCAGATAAAAATCAAAGCAAAGAGAATAATAAATATGGCGAGCGCGATGTAGCCGGCGCTGGAAAGGTTGATATTTTTTAGAATGAGGTCGTTTACGAGCGGAATGCTGGAAAGCGGGTCTTGGGTTAATTCTTGCCACGAAACACTAAGCCAAGTTGTGCGGCTAAGCATTTTGACGACTACGTCGTAAACCCCGCCGTTAATCAAAAAAGCGGCAAAAAAGCCGAAAACCCAAAGAAACTTATTCCGCCAAGTAATCATCCAGGCTTGGTGAATAATTTGGCGGTAAATTGGTTGATGCATATTTTTTTCCTCCTGCCTAAATTGAAAAATTTAAGCTGATTTTTTAACTTAGTTTTTATTTTTTAGAAATTTTTGTTTTTGTTGGAACCTTAATGTCTTTGAAAAGCGATGCAAATTCTTTTCTTTCCAGGGTTTCCTTTTCCAAAAGGTTTGAAGCGACAATATCAAGCTTTTCTCGGTAATCGGTTAGAATTTGTTCCGCCGTTTTTTCGGCCTTGTTCAAAAGACTCTCAATTTCTTTATCGATTTTTTCCGCCGTCTTCTCGCTGTAGTCTTTGCGTTCATGTATTTCCCGTCCCAGAAAAACCATATCCTCTCTTTCACCGAATGTCCGAAGCTCGCCCCCCATGGAATATTCTTTCACCATCTGACACGCCAGCCGGGTGGCGTGTTTTAAATCATTTGACGCGCCGGTAGTCACATCGTTAAAAATCATTTTTTCGGTAAGCCAGCCGGCGACAAGAACTGCCAAGTCAGCCATGAACTCGGAGCGAGAATGCAGATAGCGGTCTTCGGTCGGCAGTTTCATGGTGTAGCCGGCGGCCAGGCCGCGGGAAATTATGGAGACCTTGTGCACCGGATCGGCATGGGGCATCATGTGGGCGACAAGCGCGTGTCCGGCCTCGTGATAAGCGGTGATGCACTTCTCGTGTTCATTTAAAATATGGCTTTTTCTTTCCGGACCGAGCAGAACCTTTTCAATACTTTCAAAGATTTCTTGGGTTTCAATTTTATGTTTATCTCGCCGCGCTGCAAGTATTGCCGCTTCGTTCAAGAGGTTGGCCAGATCGGCGCCCGAAAAACCGGGTGTGCGTTCAGCCACCGGGCGGAGATTCACGCCTTTGCCCAAGGGCTTGTTTTTGGCGTGGATTTTTAAAATAGCTTCTCTCTCGTTTATGTCCGGCAAGTTCAAAGTGACGCGCCGGTCAAAACGTCCGGGCCGAAGCAGAGCCGGGTCAAGAACGTCCGGGCGGTTGGTGGCGGCGACAACAATCACGCCGATGCGCGGGTCAAAGCCGTCCATCTCTACCAATATTTGATTTAATGTCTGCTCCCGCTCATCATGCGAGCCGCCCAAACCCGAACCCCTTTGCCGACCGACCGCGTCTATCTCGTCAATAAAAACAATGCACGGAGCCTGTTTCTTTGCTTTTTTAAAAAGATCCCTTACGCGGGAAGCTCCCACGCCGACAAACATTTCCACGAATTCACTACCCGAGATGTGAAAAAACGGCACATTGGCTTCTCCGGCCACGGCTCGGGCAAGCAGGGTTTTTCCCGTGCCCGGCACGCCCATCAAGAGCACGCCCTTGGGGATCTTGGCTCCCAGGGCGATGAATTTTTTCGGATTCATTAAAAACTCCACCACTTCGTGCAGCTCCTCCTTGGCTTCTTTAATGCCGGCCACGTCCTTAAACGTGATTTTATTTTTCGCGTTTTTCGGCGTTTCGCGCACGCGTGATTCGCCAAAAGACATTGCCTTAATGTTTTGCCCCTGGGCTTGGCGAAAGAAAAAATAAAACAAAGCGCCCAAAAGCAGGAGCGGCAGAAGCGCCGGTAAAAGAAGAGCGGCCCAGTCATTTTGCTTTTCACTGATCTGAATATTCAAAGCGGCGATTTGTTCGGCTGAAACATCGTAATTTTTAAGAAGCTCGGATAGAGCCTCGCCCTCTTCCTTGAAGATTTTTACCTGGGTTTCATTGTTCAGGCTGGCCGTCATTTGCTGCCCTTCAACCTCAATGCTTTTCACCTCACCCGCTTTAATCTTTGAAACAAGCTCGGAAATATCAATTGTTTTGCTGGTGTCAAAATTAAACGTACTCATGAGGATGGCCAAAACCGCCAATATGAGGATAAACCAGAATACATTTTTTATGAGAAGTCTTTTCATGGTGTTTAGTTATATTTTAGCAGAAAATTTTGTTTTGTGGAAACCCTTGTGAGTCTACGAATTATCCCGAAGGGATCACTTCGTGGCAAATGCTTACAAATATACCAGCGGGCTACAAATTACAAATTTTTACAAATACTACGAATACCTCTTTAGATATCAGTATTAGATTGCAGGAACTACAATTTAAAATCAGCCCAGCTATTTTGTATTTGTATATTGTACCTATTTGTAATTTGTAGATATTTTATAAAACCAAAGCCACAAACTTGACCGGGCTTTGGTTTTAAACCATGTGGTTATTTATTTTTTTTCAACCGTCTCCTTTTCCTCTTCCTCTTTTTTCTCCTCTTTCCCCTCCGGGCCCCTCCGGGCGGCCGGAGGACCGGCGGCTACGGCCCGTAGGGCCGGAGGCTTTTCCCCTGCACTCTCCTTTTGTTTTTGGACTTTTTTCTGTTTTAGGCTTAATCCTAGACGATGCTGAGCTGATTCAACGGAAACAACGGTAAATTCCAGAACATCCCCTTCGCTTGCCACTTCTTTCATATCCTTTATGGATTTGTCCGAAAGCTCGGAAATATGAGCCAGACCGTGGATTTCCGGGTCAAGCTCAACAAAAAGGCCGAATGGATTTATCTTCAAAACCTTGCCTTTCACTTTTTGGCCGATCTTATATTTCTCTCCGACATTGGCCCATGGGTCTTTGATCAATTTTCTCATGGAAAGAAAGATTTTTGAGCCTTGAATGCCGATAATCTCGGCTTTGACATTGTCACCGACTTTTACAAAGTCCTTGGGATGTTCAACGCGCTGCCAAGCGATTTCCGAGATGTGCACCAGGCCTTCAAGATTATCAAACTTAACGAATACGCCAAAATCGGCAATCGCCGTCACCGTACCCTCAACCTCGTTGCCCACTTTGAATTTCTCTATAACATCTTTTTGCTGTTCTTCCCACACGGCTTTTTCCGAGACGATTAATTTTTCATCTCTTTCGCTCGCGTCAAGCACTCTTGTCTGCATGTCTTTGCCCACGAATTCTTTTAATTTTTCCAAGATTTTATTTTTATCGCCGCCCGATACTCGGGGATAATTTTCCGGAGAAAGCTGGGAGACCGGCAAAAAGCCGATTATGTTATGCAGTTTTACGATAAGCCCGCCTTTGTTCGCGTCAAGCACTCGAGCGCTGGTGACTTCCTTTGAGTCATAAAGCTTGGCGATATTTCCCCAAGCGCGGCGGTGTCCGGCGTAACGAAACGAAAGCTCCATTTCGCCGTTCTCATTTTCAATATCCACTACCGTGGCCTCAACTTCGTCCCCGGGTTTGAGCTTGGCGTACTCGGCCGACTCATTGAAGAGTTCGCGGCCTCTGATTACGCCGGCGCTGTATCCGGGAATATCAATTTTCACTTCGCGCTTGCTCGCCGAGATTACCTCTCCCTTAATAACGTCGCCGACTTTTGGAATATCTAAAAATTGCTTGTCCGCGACAAGCTTTTGAAATTCGCTCTCCTCTTTCTCTTTAATTTTAGTAGCCATATTATGAATTAGTTTTTAACCCATCCTGGCTTGTGATGAGCTCCCCTCACACCTTTTAGCCGACCCCGCCTTGCGGGGCTATTTTAACCGGCTAAAAGGTGTGAGGGGGATAAATTATAAGTATAAGGGAGTTTATCATGGCGCGGGAAATTTGGCAAGAGCAACGTATTGTGCGAGCTAAAATGTAACCGAAAGACTCTTGGTTGTGCAGTTTAAAAAGTAACCCAAATCGGGTAAGATATTAGGTCCTTAATTAGCCTAATTATCAACCCTTATGATGAATATGAACACACGCAACCAATACCTTAAAACCCTCATTAACGAACACGGCTACCACCTTCTGCTTAGGGGTGAGAAAACCAAGCTTCTTGATGAATATTGTAAAAACGCAAAACAAAACAGAAAATATGTTATTCGTAAAATTCGCAATGCCTCCTACCTAAAAAGCGGCAAACGGCTACGCAAGTCATACTATGACAACTATGTAAAAGTCGCCCTTATCCGCTGCTGGGATATCTTTGACCATCCGTCAGGCCAGAGACTCGCTTCTCTTCTTGGGGCAGAAGTGGAACGCTTGAGGCGGCTAAAGGAGCTTCTCTGCTCAGACACAGTTGCCAAAAAGCTCAAAAAGATAAGCCCAAGAACGATTGATGAAAAACTCAAAAAACACAAAGAAAAGGAGCGTCTCACAAGAACAAGAAAAGTAAAAGTTCACCCCCTCCTTTATCAAAAAATTCCCATAAAAATTTTTGCCGAACAAGACCGAGGCAGTGCCGGCAATATCCAAATCGACTTTGTTGAGCACTGCGGAGCGACAACCCGCGGCCACTATGCCAACACGCTTTCTACGACCGATATTGCCCATGGATGGTGGGAAGGAGAAGCTATCATGGGTTCTGGAAAGCAAAGGGCGCAAGAGGCGGTTGATCGGGTCCGTGGCCGCTATCCCTTTAACTGGAACGAAATCCATTCAGACAACGGCGCCTCGTTTATTAATGGCCACTTATATAACTATACAATCAAGGAAGGGATGGACTTTAGCCGTTCAAGGCCATATCAAAAGAACGACAACTGCCTCGTAGAACAAAAGAATTGGACGCATGTTAAAAAGCATGTGGGCTATCTGCGTTACGACACGGAGGAAGATCTGGCTATCTTAAACGATCTATACCGGAATGAATTGCGCTTATACAAGAATTTCTTCCAATCTGTAATGAAGCTTGTTTCAAAAGAGCGTGTTGAAGGAAAAATTCATCGCAAGTATGATAAGGCAAAGACCCCATATCGGCGCGTACTCCAATGTGACGAGGTTCCCAAGCACATAAAGAATCAGTTAATAAAAACATACGAGTCCTTAAATCCAGCCGAACTCAAACGCAGCATTGACTACAAGTGAGCTAATTAAAGTTTTGTGTTGGTTTTTGTCCTTGTCTGAGAGCTAAGTACCATGCAGCTAAAGCCAGTTTTCGTTTAGGTGAAAGCCCTCTGTGACAACGAAATAATTCTTTCAGCAGTGCTTTCTTGGTCTACTAAT
>JAHJFT010000019.1 GCA_018824325.1 Patescibacteria group bacterium | reverse complement strand
GGGTGGGGCAATACGATTAGAATCCTGCATTTTGTCAAGGCCCTTGACAAACAACATTCTCTATGATATCGTATTCAGTTACCAGTCAACAGAAAGGAGCTAAAGGACATGGAAGATTACAGTAAAGTGCGTGAATTTCTCCGGCCCAAACTCGAACCGGATCGGGTGCCCGCCGCCCTGATCCAGGCTGAATGCGACGAGATCGTGATCACGGTAGTGACTTCCAAGTGCGCCCCCGACCGGCCCTTCGCCACGCGAGTCAAAATCATGGACAAGAACGAGACGCTCAACGGAGTGCTTCTCATGGGCGCGGACCACAAGTTCAGCGACTTTCCAGCCGATTACCCCTGCCTTCGGTTCGACCCGCCGCACTTCGACGAATTCTGGCCCGACCGTCCCGAGGACGATCTGGACCAATACTGACTCTCTCTCCGCAGTTAGACCTCTGCGTTATCAAAAGGTCTTTTTCTATATCCAAAAAACCGCCCCGACGTTACGTCGGGACGGCTTTTTAATTAATCTTTCTCACTACTTTTAAAAACCCATCTTTTTCAATGTTACGGTTCCGTCAATTACCGCCTGGCGGCCGGAAAAGGTAAAGTATCCGTGGATCGGGGCCGTGGCACTATCTGAAAAATCCACGCTAATTGGAAAGGCATTCTGACCGATCATCTCAATGGCCGACGCTTCGGGTTCGGAAAAAATTACATTATTTAGACAGTTCCACTTTAATCCTTCTTTATGGCCGGTGATGATGAAATTTTTGCCGAAGACAAGGTTTGTATCCTCTATTTTTCCGTCAGTGCCGGAAACCAGCATAAAGGTATCGTTTAACGCGGTTACGTCGCACTCGGCCACGTCATCGGATATATCCACATTTACCATGCCGGACGGCTTGGCTAATGTTAATTTTCCACTTTCAAACTCCGGAATAAACCAGAATCCGCCGTTTAGCTTGTGCGTGACATAGCCGGCCAATCCCTCGCCAATGACTTCATATTTCAATTCAACGTCAAAAGACGCGGCCCACTTGTTCACGCCGGTGGCGGTTGCCGTGGATTCCTCTGGCGGCTCTTGGGTGGTCGCGCCTGATTCGCCGCCCGATTCCCCATTTTCTTGCCCCGAGGGAATGAATTGCGCTGAATTGGCATCGCAAAAATCTGAATCCTGCACCACCACCACGCTGGCCGAGCCATAAGCATCCCCCTTGACCGCGACCACCTCTGCCCAGCCAATTTCACCGGCCGCGGTAAACAAACCGTCCGCACTCACGGTTCCGAAGACGCCGTCTTGGTTCAGCGGCTTAACCGACCACTGCGCGCCCTCAACCGAAGCGGAGAATCGCTGCGTCCCGTTTATCGGCACGCACGCCGCGCTCGGAGTGACTGCAATAATATTATTGTTCCCCTCAACCGCTTCTTGTCCCGGCGTTGTATTGTCCACGATATTGCCGGCCTGGTCTCGCAAAGAAACCCCGGCATATACCAAAAGCGCGGCCACGGCCACTACGGCCGCGATAATAATAATGAGCAGTATTTTTCCTATTCGCATAGTGTTTTTCTTTATTAATAATTTCTTCCATTATAGCATCCTTCTGATTCCCGCGCGAAACTTTTTAATAACCGCGCACAAACCAAAAACCGCCCCGATGTTATGTCGGGACGGCTTTTTAATTCAAGAGACTTAATCCTCTTTCTTTTTGCCCCGTATTATGGCCATCATGATGATGGGCAGGACAAGCCAGGAAAATTTTGCCGCGTCCGAAACAAAGCTTTGTTTTATGAACGGCGTCAGATTGTTCAATGTCTCCTCGGGCAAAAATGACAAGATGACCGAAATTATCAAACCGCACTGAAAAAAACTCAAGACAACGACTTGCCACCACGAACCGCCGCCTTCTCCGCCAAGTATCTTGAGCAGAGCGCTGCGGGAAAGCAGGAAAAACAGCACCAAAAATATCCCCAGAAAAAACCCGATGCGCAGGACAAAACCCTGATTTATGGTAAGTTCGGCATTAAAATCCCGAAGATAGGGCGCGTTGCTCACCACGGCCAAAGCCATGTAAATGCTCACCAGGATAATGACCACGCGATCGCGGCCAAGGGATAGGCCATAAAGAAGGGCGCCGACGATAAAAAACAACACAATAAAAAGATCCCAAGTGGGATTGGCCCAATTTACGCTAGTGATATAATTTGTGACTGCTCCCATATCCATGTGGATATATTATACCATAATTTCGCATCTAGCACACGCCAAGTCGGATATCGGAGGTCAGAAGTCGGAGGCCAGGGACTGGAGATCGAAGATTAAAGATTGAAGATCGAGGATTAAAGGTTGGCTAAAGGATTGAGCCCTTGGATACAGCCTTGCCCTAAAATTATATAAATTATAAATAGTGTAGGACAAGGTTAACTTCAGGGTGAGTAACGGCCAAATAAAATCTTGAGCCCTTTTGAAATTTTTCTTAAAAAAAGGAGCCACATAGTGTGGCCCCACCATTTCATGACTTCATGGCGCAGGTTGCTTGGGTGGATATGGACAATCCCCCAGTGTTTCGACATATCCGTCACAACCAAAATCTTCACATCCATCACATCTATAAGGACATTTATATTTTTTTTTGCGTACCCCCTCTCTTCGTGTGCGATCCGAGATCTCTATCGGCATTATTATAAATATTTGCCGAGTCTTCGATCTCGCTCCACTCTCTCCAGCTCATGCCAGAAGGTTTGCGCCCGAGTATGATTCTACTCATTTTTATCCTCCTTTATTTAAGGTTCATGTCTTAGCTCCCCTCTCTCTCCTTACTTAAGCATGGTTTAAAGAATAAGTTAAGCTGAATAATCAAAAAAATCAAAAGGACTCAAAATAATAAGATATCTATTCGTTACCCAAAATTTGTTCCTTTCGGTTGCAAGGCTTTATACACCCTGATATCGAGCGGCTGTTAAGTAAAGGAGGTTGGACAATAAAAAAATCGGTGAGCAGGGGCATGGCTGCGAAAGGAGGAAGGGGAAATGGTGGCCCCTTAGACCTTAGACCCTGCTCACCGAAAGCTGTGAAGAAGTACAGTTTATTTGTACCATAGCGCCCTGGATTCGTCAAATTAACGGCCGGCTTCAGCGCTCGGCCAAATATTTTTTAAGCGGCGCTAAAAGATTCTTTTGCCTGATAATTTTTTTCGCGGCTTTGGTTTTGATATGCCCTGCGGTCTTGAGCTGGAACTTCACGCGTTTGCGTACTAGGTCCTTATCCTGATAAAAATCTTTCGCCCTCTGCACGCCAATTTTGCCAAAGGTATCCAGCTTGTCGGCGTCGCGCAAGATGTCGGCCAGTATGTATTTTTCCGCCTTATCATTCCAATGATAGCGTATGGCGTAAAGCAGGCGCGTTTTTTGTTGCGAAGTTAAAATATCAAATACTTTATATTTTTTAAACCACTGCTTGGCCAAGATGTAGGACAACTCATGGTGGCGCATTTTCCCGCTTTTGGAGCGGTGTTCGGCCACCCGGCCGATATCGTGAAGCAGGGCGGCCAGTTCGGCCAAAAACACATCTTGCTTTTCCTGGCGCGCGATTTTTCGTATCCACTTAACCACGCGCTTGACGTGGTCAATGCCGTGGGCGGGCACGGGAAAATCTTGAAAAAGGGTTTTTACTTTTTTTTCGGTAAAGTCTAGCAGTTTTTGTTGTTTGTCCCGCATATTTGGGTAAAAAGTGGCGAGCAAGTAAGGGGGATGGAGGTATGCCAAAACCCTTCAAAACTTGCTCGCCAGGAAGAGTAGATTCCATTTATAATTTATCGCAAAAAACATGCTTAGTCAAATTTTTATTAACAGATATTAAAATAAAAAATGGCGAGCAAGCGAAAGGAAGAGAGGAATGCCAAAACCTTTCAAGTCTTGCTCGCCAAGCTATGGAGGAGCTTACGCTCGGCTTATTTTTACCACGCGCGCCCGCGGCTTGTCAAGAGCGTGTTGCAATTTTGAATTTTAAAGTATGAATTTTTCCCGCCTTTGGCGGGGCGTAGGCGGTGGGATTCAATTTTAAATTTAAAATTAAGAATTCTAACCTGAATCGAAATTGTAAATTCTAAATTTAAAATTCAAAAGAACATCTCTGTGGGATGCTCTGGGGGTTAAGATATTAAATTTAGCACAGGCCTCGTGAACTAATCATCTGCCCATACGGCGCTCTCTTTTTGAATAGTTTTCCACGGCCGCCTCAAGTTCGGGTCCTTGAAAATCCGGAAAAAACGTTTCCGTGAAATAAAGCTGGGAATGAGCCGTATGCCACATCATAAAGCCGGCCGAATTGTGCGGGTCCTGCGCGCTGCCGGTTCTGATTAAAAAATCAACCGGCGGAAGGTCGCTTGTCCAAAGATTTTGCTTGACTAAATCGGCATCTATTTTCATGTCCTGACTTTTGTTTGACTCAGATATCTTGCGCACGCAATCAACCATCTCCTGCCGGCCGTCATACGCCAAAAGAAAAGTGAGGTGGTAATTATTATAATCCTTGGTCGCGTCCACGGCTCGATTGATGGCTTGCTGGGTCTCATTGGGCAGAATCTTTTGCCACGGGCCAAGCACGCTTATTTTAACTTTATCTTCATGCACGCTTTTGTCTTTGGCCAGTTTTTTGAACTTATCGGTGAATACTTCAAATAAAAAATTGACTTCCGGCTTGCTTCGTTTGGTCAAATTATCCCAAGACGCGCCCCAAATCGTGAGATAAGGTATTTTTAATTCCAAGGCTTTTTCACAAAGATTTTCCATGGCCGAGGACCCGGCGCGATGGCCAATCCACGGCTGAAAGCCTTTTTTTCTGGCCCAGCGCCGATTGCCGTCCGGAATAATGGCAACGTGTTGAGGTATATTTTTTATTGGCATATTCGCACACTATAACTCTTTATTTATATTTTGCCAAGCCGCTTATAAAAATAGGGCTTGCCCGATGCAAGCCCGAAGAAGATTTGACGCGCGATATACGCGTATATTTTTTTTATCGCGGAGATGTTGAGTCGCTTACGCGGCCCTTCCCTCCTCGCGCCCCGCGTCAGCGCAGGAAACGCAAATCTCTTTACCGCCGTGCTTGTTCAGGTATTTGCCGCAATGCCGGCAGCGCACCCGAGGCTTTTTGGCCTTCCCTTTTTGAAACTCCTTGTCCTTCCATCGGTGGGCATAGCAGTAATCACTGCGATTATACCTGCTCAAAACCGTGTCGCAGGACGGTTCTTTGCAGCGCCTTTTTTGGCTGTTGCTTATCGGGCCCTGGCCAAAAATTTCTGAAGGCGCCACTTCGCTAAAATTCTTTCCCCTGGGGGTAACTAACGGACTGTCTGTCTTGAGCATCCCTGCCTCCTAAATCATTAAGTTTCCAAATATCGCAACCCCTCGGCCCATCCGAGACGTTAGCTAAAAGAACTTTTTAATGCAATTATATTATCACAAAAATTTTTATTTGTCAATACGATTGAAATATCCACATGCCTTGCTTAAGCTAAAATTTTAAAATTGATATAATACAATAGTACCCCACGTTCATGTTAAGCTAGGCGTGTTTGGGTATGGCGCGTGTCCTTTTTTACAGATAGACTCTTTTTCTTATCTATCAACCCTTAAGTAAGGAGGTTTCACCTATGCAAGGTTGTAAGGAAAAGGGACCGACGCGTGAAAATCGCGACAAAGGCCCGACTCTGCGCATTGAACAACCCGCACCTCCCTGCCTCACGTCTCTGGCAAACAAGATGGTTGGCTCCACGAGCTCGGCCGATGACCAAGCTCGCGCCAAAAACCAGATTGTTGGCAGAAAATATTTTCTGCGGCCGGTGGCACGATGCATGGGAGGGGCTTGACGTTGTCAGCACATGCACCTGCACAAAAGCGGGTACGTACGCCTTGGAGAAGACGCGCTTAGCGAAATAAAAGGACACTCCTAGCGCTCGCCCATCCCTTGGGGCTATCATCTGATACGCCCCTTTTTTAATACCTGAGCTAATTAAAGTTTTGTGTTGGTTTTTGTCCTTGTCTGAGAGCTAAGTACCATGCAGCTAAAGCCAGTTTTCGTTTAGGTGAAAGCCCTCTGTGACAACGAAATAATTCTTTCAGCAGTGCTTTCTTGGTCTACTAAT
>JAHJFT010000018.1 GCA_018824325.1 Patescibacteria group bacterium | reverse complement strand
TATTTTTAATCTCTCAAGTAATTCTAAAATAAGACGCTCCCGCTCTTCCAAATCAGAGACTTGTCTTCTTATGCGCGCTTTTTCCCTCCTTATAAATTTTGCCACGCTTCGCGCGTATCTTCTTTTTGTCATATTCAAGATTAACGCAATTGTACCATCGATCGACGATTTTGTTAAGCCCGGCCCAATGAACGTTTCTTGCTCCAGGGATGGATAAAAAACAGCTTGGTCAATTCAATCACGAGTATCTCAACAATGCCAATCGCGATAATCAACAGCCAATCCTTGAAATGCAAGGATATTAAATGAAAAATATTCTGAAAAAACGGAGCATAAAGCGCTAAAAGCTGAATCCCCAAACCGGCAATAACCGCTCCGACTAAATAAATATTTGAAAAAGGATTTATTCTAAAAATCGTGTGGCGTAAACTCTTGCAGCTAAACACGTAAAAAAGCGAGTCAATTCCCAGAGCGGCGAAAACTATTGTTCTCGCGTAATCAATATCTTTGCCAATATTCAACATATAAGCAAAAAGCGCCAAAAGCCCAATATCCGTGATTATGCCGATAAGGAAAATAATGGCTTTCATCTCGCGGTTCAGGAGCGGCTCATCCCGCCGCCGCGGCTGAACATTCATCACGTCCTTTTCTCCGGGCTCAATGGTCAAAGCGGCATTGGGCAGACCGTCGGTAATAAGATTTATCCAAAGAATCTGCGCCGCGGTAATGGGCAAAGGCAATCGCATGACCAGGGCGCCAAAAATCAAAATCATCTCGCTAAAACTGTCGGACAAAAGATAAACCACGACCTTGCGAATATTGTCAAAAATAATTCTCCCCTGATGCACCGCGTTTATAATAGTTTTAAAATTATTATCTAAAAGAACTATATCCGAGGTTTCTTGCGCCACGTCCGTGCCGCTGCCCAAGGCCACGCCCACGTCGGCCGATTTAAGCGCCGGCGCGTCATTAACCCCGTCGCCGGTCATGGCCACCACCTCGCCGGCTTCTTGCCACGCGTCAATTATCCTGACCTTGTGCCGCGGCTCCACCCGCGCGTAAACATCTATTTTTTTAACAATGCCCTGAAACTCGCGGTCGGTCATCTTGTCCAATTGCTTGCCCTGCAGAAAATTATCTTTTTCAACCTTCATGCCCACATCCCGCGCCACCGAAATCGCGGTAAACAAATGGTCTCCGGTCACCATAATCGGCCGAATCCCGGCTTTCCGGCACTCGTCCACCGTCTCTTTGGCTTCGGGCCTGACCGGATCACTCAACCCGAAAAAGGCGACAAAAATAAAATCATGCATTTCCCCTTCGCTTAAGTCCGGCGCGTCCTTGTCATGGCGCCGATAAGCCGTGGCAATCACGCGCAACCCTTTTTTTGTCAATCCCTCCAAAATATTTTTAAGCTTCTCTCTTTCCCCGGATTTTAATTTTTTAACCTCACTGTCTGACAAATAAAAAGAACAGGAAGATAAAATAACTTCGGGCGCGCCTTTTATATAAATTATATCGCTCTCCTGGTCAAACTTATTGCGCGTGGCCATATATCGCTTGTCCGAATCAAACGGCACCTCCTGTTTTCTGGGATATTGACGAAACAAACTCGTTGCGTCCAAACCCGATTCCACGGCCGCTCTAAAAAGAGCCGCTTCGGTCGGTCCTCCCAAGATGGCCGATTTGGCCGGATGAAGCGGGTCTTGAAAACGCGCGTCATTGCAAAGAAGGCCGATTTTTAAAGCAATCGCGTGGTCGCTCATGGCAAAAGCCCGACCGTCCTGTGTTTCCGGAGGAAGCTTAAAACTGCCCCGATATGTTTGAATCGTAGCCACGTGCATCTCTCCCTTGGTCAAGGTGCCGGTTTTATCCGAGCAAATCACCGAAACCGAGCCAAGCGTCTCGGCCGCGACCAGGCGGCGCGTCAAAGCTTTTTTCTTTAAAATTCTTTGCGTGCCGATTGCTAAAATTATTGTCACCGCCACCAAAAGTCCCTCCGGAATCGCGGCCACGGCAATGGCCACCGAAGTAAGAAACATCTCAAAAACCGATTGGCCCAACGTAATTCCCAAAAAGAAAATAAAAAAACAAATTATCAAAACCGCGATACCCAAAAACTTGCTAAAATGAGCTATCTTGCCCTGTAACGGCGTCCTTTCTTCGGAAATCTCGCTGATCATTTTGGCGATCTTGCCGACTTCGCTCTGAACGCCCGTGGCCATCACCACGGCCATGGCCCGGCCGCGCACCGCCGTGGTCGCCGAATAAACCATATTACTCCTTTCAGCCAAAATCGCGCCCTGATCCAAGGCTTGAGATTTTTTTTCAATGGGCAAAGACTCTCCGGTCAAAGCCGCCTCGTTCGTCCAAAAATCATTTACCTGAAAAATTCGCGCGTCCGCCGGAATACGCGAACCGGCTTCAATCAAAATTATGTCCCCGGGAACAAGCTCGCGCGAAGGAATTTCAAAGTCTTTGCCCTGGCGGCGAACCCAAGCGCTCAACTCAATCATCTCTTGTAATTTTGACAATGACTTATTGGCCTTGTACTCCTGAAAAAAACCAATGACCGTGTTTAATAGAATGGCCGCCAAAATAACCCCAAAATCTATAAACTCGCCAAGCGTCAAAGTAATCAAATCCGCAACCACGAGAATAATAATAAGCGGCCCCTTGAACTGTTGAAAAAATATATTAAAAGCAGTCATTGCCTTTTCGCGCGGCAACTCATTGGGCCCGAATTTTTTTAATCGCTTGCCCGCCTCCTCCGGACTTAATCCTTGGAAAGAAGTTTTCAAATTCGCGAGCACGGTCCGGCTTTCAAGCGCGTGCCAATTTTCCTTTATTTTAGGCATAAAAACTTATTTACAGTATACCATATTTGAAAAATTAAATATAAAAAACCAAAACTAGCTTTTAGCTTTTTAGCTTATTAACTTTTTAGGAAGAAAAAAGCAGCGAAACTTTGCTAGTTTTTCAATTTGATAAAACATGCCGCCGAGTTAAACAGGACGTCTAGTTTTTAATTTTTGGTTTTTGTTTTTTATTTTTCATCTTTGATTTTTGATATTAAAAAAAGAACCCCTTGCGGGGTTTAGCGCGCGAAAAGAACTAATTTGACATTGGCGGCGCCAGAATATCATAGCCCATCTGCTCAAGCCTTTCTCTGGCCAACCGGTCGATATAATCTCGAGAGAACTCAATGCCCAAATCGGCCTGCTCCTGGATTAAATAATTCTTCAGCTGCTCAAGATGCTCAATGCTGATATCGGTTCTGCGGCACCAGACGGCCAGAACCCAATACACGTCCGGAAACTCTATCAGGTCGGTCATCAAATAATCCGCGCCCAACGAAACTTGCGTGCCGATGCGGTGTTTTTCCTCAAAAGAAGCGAGCCATTCGCGGGAAATTTTACGGCCCAGCAAATCCAGCAAAACGCTCGGCCCGACCGCGTTCTGATAATTCAGCACGGCCGACGCCATGTTGTTATAAAGAACCAGTTCCTGAAAAGCGCGCGCCAGCCATACTAGCCGGTCATAGGCTCGGCTGTTTTTCTCGAAAATCAGAAGACCAATCCTTTCCCGGCGCTTAATTGGATATTCATGCTTAATACGGCGTTCAATCTTGAGCTGCAAGCGCATAAGGCTGCGCGCCAAAGACGAAATGAAATCCGTGGAACCGTGTTCGCTAACCGTCAACTCCTCGAGATCTTTGTCTATCAGCGTCTCCAGACTTGGGCCGTCTTCTTCCCGATACCAAAGTCTTAATATCTCGCCACAAAAATCATAAAAAGTCAGCGCGATTTGTTTTTTTTCAAGCGAACGATTATAAAACCTGGCTTCCATTGGCGCGTGAATGACCCTATCGTTCCGAACCTCGTCCTGGATATTGCGGCACAATTCTTCAATCAGCCAAGCGATTCCCAGAACCGATGAAGAGCCTTGTTCAAGCATATCGGTCATCTTATCCTCCTTATAAATTTGAGTTAAAGAACGTTACTATTGGATATAAACCTTACCGCACAAACAAATAAATGTCAAGACCGGCGGGCTTAACCCGATTTTGCCTAAAATTAGCCTTATTTCAACTGTGAATAAAGGCTTTGCGTTTGTTCGACAATCTCGTCCCAGTTAAAATATTTTACCATGAACTGCCTGGCCAAGCCCCCTTTTTTGGCCACCACTTTGGGATTTTCCAGCAAATATCTCATTTTTTTTCTAAGATCGAGCACGCTGCCCGAACGAAAAGAAAAACCCGAATGGTCAATTGTCTCAAGATTCTCCGGAATGTCGGAAATCAAAACGCATTTGCCAAAACTCATTGCCTCCAAAATCGTGATGGACAAACCCTCGGACTCGGATGGATGAACATACGCGTAGGTGTTGGCAAAAAGCTGTTTTAATGTTTCTCCGGTTCTAAAACCCGTAAAAATTATATTGCGCCGGCCTTCGGCCAACGCCTGCAAAAATTTCAAATACTGGCCCGAAAAACTGGGCGCGCCCACAATCACGAGTTTTTTTCGCGTTTTTAAACCCTGAAAAGCCTGAATAAGATAATGAATCCCCTTGTGCTGAACCAACCGGGCGACCACGAGAAAATATTCATTCGGCGCCAAACCGAATTGCTTAAGCTCGGTATTTTTACGCGACCTCTGTATCTCCACGCCGTTGGGAATATAATGCGTTTTGGCGCGGAACTTTCTGGCGCAATAAATCTGCAGATTGTGGCTCACGCAAATTGTCTCGTGCGCGAACCGGCACGCCGTCCATTCTCCCCAACCCAAATAAAACCGCGCGAACCAGCCCCATTTCTTGTGAAACCTGTCTTGGCTGTGAAATGTCACCACCACTTTGGCGTCGCGTTTGAACACCCGCGGCAGCCAGGCGATCGTTGACGGTCCGACTCCGTGATAATGAATAATGTCCGCGCGCTTAAACAAGACATCCAGGGTGCACAAAAAAGTATGAATAATCGTCTCAAGATTTTTGCTCTTCAAGGTCCATTTTCTCAAAAGCGTCACCTTTCCATGCCTCCTTTTGCTTTCTTTTTGAAACCACGGCCGGACATAAACAAAAACCCTGTGCCCGCGAGCCGCCAGGCGCGTGGCCAGCTCCTCAACATGGGTTTCAATGCCGCCGCCAAACTCGCCCATCCGCGGAATGCCTTTTTGGCCAATCATATAAATCCTCAATTTTTTATTTCTGGATTTTTTCATTGATAAGCTCAATCTTTTTTAAACTGTGGCATAAAAATTATAGCATAAAATCCAAAACAATGCCCAGGCCTTGGATAAAAAACTGATTACCGACAACGGATTTCAGTTCGTTTTAGAAAATCTTTATCCCTATCAAAATAATTAACTTTCACGGGGGTGCCAAAAGATACTCCATTGAATTTACAGAGAAATTATGGTATTTTAAATTAAAAGATAAACCATGAGCGATTTTATATCAAAAATCATTTATTGGCTTCCCCGGATATTGGCGGTGGCTCTCACCCTGTCCTGGCTGGTCTATATTGCGCTCGGACACGGGCTTTCAATGCCCGGCCCGGCCGAAATCAGCATTGCCGCCGTTCTGACCGCGGCCATGCTCGTCGCCTGGAAGTGGCCCGGCATTGGCGCCATGATTTTCTTTGGTCTGGCTCTGTTTTATATGTTCATGGCCTGGCAAAGATTTGCCCAAGACACAATTTTAATCGTGCTCATACCGCTCGCTCTTGTCGGCGGCTTATTTTTGCTAAGCAAATATCAAAAATAAAATCGTTGACCGGTTAGTCGGTTAACCAAGCATCCTATGTCCCGATTGATCAATCGACCGGTCAACCGATTAACTGATTCACCGACCAACTAAATTTATGTTTCTAAGCATCCTCATTCTTGTCGCCGGACTGGCCATCTTGGTAAAAGGCGCCGACCTTTTGGTTGACGGCGCCTCATCCATGGCTAAAAAATTAAAAATCCCCTACATCGTCATCGGCCTGGTTATCGTCGCCTTTGGCACGTCTTTTCCCGAACTCATGATAAACATCTTGGCAAGCGCGCGCGGCAACACCGACCTGGCCATCGGCAATGTTATCGGCAGCAATATCACCAATCTTGCCCTGATTCTGGGCATCGCCGCGGCCATCTATCCCCTGACTATCAAGGCCGGCACGACCTGGAAAGAAATCCCCCTGGCTTTTTTGGCCGTTGCCCTGATGTTTTTCATGGCCAATGACATCTGGCTCGACAAAACCAGCCAGAATATTTTAACCCGAACCGACGGCATCGCGCTGATCGCTTTTTTTATTATTTTTCTATATTACACTTACGGCGTGTCAAAATTAAAAGAAAGCGCCAAAGATAACGTACCTGTATATAAAAGCCGGCGCACCGCCATAATGATTATTGGCGGAATAATCGGACTCGGCCTTGGCGGAGAGCTGACCGTGCGCAGCGCCACCCACATCGCCGAAATCGCCGGACTCTCCGAAGCACTGATCGGCCTGACAATAGTAGCCATCGGCACCTCTTTGCCCGAGCTTGCCGCGTCCGTGGTCGCCGCCCTGAAAAGAAATCCTGACATCGCGGTCGGCAATATCGTGGGGTCAAACATTTTTAATATTTTCTGGGTCCTCGGGCTAAGCTCAGTCATCCGGCCAATCGCCTTTTCGCCGTCCCTTAATGCTGACATCGGCATCGCCCTCATCCTCACCTGTCTGCTTTTTATTTTCATGTTCATCGGAAAACGCCGCATCCTCAAAAGATGGCAAGGCATCGGTTTCTTAATTATCTATGTCGCGTATCTGGCTTTTGTGATAATCCGGGGATAGAAAAAGCTCAGCAAAACTCAATTACTTTAATAGTAACGAAAATTTGTTAAAGGATCGAGATCGGTTGCCGGAAAACAGAGATCAGTACGGAAATTAGAAATCGGAAGTCGGTCGCTATCCTGTTCTTGCTACGGATTTCCGATTTCTATACTGATTTCTGTTTTCTGTCTTCTGTACTGATTTCCGACGACTGACAACCGATTTCTATTGTGTGTTTATTTTATAAAGCCAAAAATATAGTTTTATAGAGGTGTTTCTAACCAAGGCGGGGCGAAAGCACTTATTGAGGGCAGCGCCCCTTGATTTTTTGCGCCAAATATATTAAAATATCCTCATAATTCGGGCCGGTAGCTTCCGCCTACGCCCTTCGGCGCGGCTCAGGGCTTCGGCGGACAGGCAGCCATGCCTCAGTTCATTTATAGCCAACAGAATTAAATTTGGAAAAATCAGCAACATTCGGGCCGGTAGCTCAGTCAGGCAGAGCAGCTGCCTTTTAAGCAGAAGGTCCTGGGTTCGATTCCCAGCCGGCCCATTTCCGAGCTATGAAAAAAATCTCAGACAAAATATTTTGTTCTGGGATTTTTAAATAAAAAAATGCCCACCGCTATAACCAGCTAGTGGGCTTGAGAAGAAGATTTGGCCTCCCTATCCTATGGGCAGGAATACTCAACTATAATGAGCTAATTAAAGTTTTGTGTTGGTTTTTGTCCTTGTCTGAGAGCTAAGTACCATGCAGCTAAAGCCAGTTTTCGTTTAGGTGAAAGCCCTCTGTGACAACGAAATAATTCTTTCAGCAGTGCTTTCTTGGTCTACTAAT
>JAHJFT010000017.1 GCA_018824325.1 Patescibacteria group bacterium | reverse complement strand
TTCATGAATTAACCAAGGTAGGACATTTCTAAATCCTTACAAGTAGGACATTTCTATTTCCCGTTGACAGCAACCATGGGAACGGTTGACCCTTTTTTAAATATCTGTTAAGGTGCGGCCAGAATACATTACTCTCAAAAAGGAGGAAATCATGGCTCTTTGTATATTAAGACTCAAATATACCGGGCGCGTTCAAGAGGAATTCAACCCATTCACGCACGAGTTTGAAAAAGCCGAAATCTATAAAATAGTCAGCCTGCGGGGCGAGAAACCCTTTGTTTGCCGCGAAAAGGGGCGGCGCCACTTTGAGGCGGGCGACGTCATCAATCAAACGGAAATTAAATTTCTTTTCGCGTCCGGCGGCGTAAAAATAAAATTTTTCGGCCAGGACGACGATTTTTTTGAAGAAGACAAAGAACATGGCGGCCGCTTCTAAGCCCGCTGCCAGCCACTCGTTGCCCCGAACTTGAGCCTCAGAATACTGGGGCTTTTTTTGTACTGCTAATTTTTTGAATTTATCTGACGCGAATAAATTTAAATTAAAAAAAGGGACAGGATGCCCTTTTGTACAGCTACAGCTCATTTATTTCTTTTCGCGCGCGGTCGTGCAAAGCGGCCAGGCCGGCCAGCAGACAAAGCTGCTGGTCAGGACGGTCAACGTTATGGCAGCCGAATTTATAACCCCATCCGTCCTCCATGTCATATTCGCCGCCGTGAGCCGGATGCAGGCCGCAGGCGTCACCCGGAACATTCACATTGAGCCAGCCGTGTTCAGAGGCAATGCTATTCCAGATTTGATAAGCGTCCATGTTGGACAACTTGTTCATATGCTCCCAGGCCTGGCGCATGACCATTGTCATTTCCGGTATTTCATAATTTTCCGGCAGGGACGCGAGCCAGCGCGCCAAAGGCAGGCTGTATTCGCCGTCCAGCGAACCGCCGTGCATGCCAGAGTCGGTTATTGTCCTGACCGTCATGAGCTGAGGAAACTGCGCCGTTGTTTCGACCTCGGGATAGTGCGCGAGCATTAAAAAAACCGAAAAACAGGCGGAAACCTTGCGTAGCTCTTGCCATTCATATCTGTGCTCAAGGCCATTACCGCCGCACTTCAAACACTCACCGTCATCAAACTTGTCCTTGCCCGTTCCCTCGCATCTTTCACATGGTTTGTCAATAAAATAGTGGAAAGCCGGCAGCTTGACAAAAAATTCAACAAACCCGTCTTTTTCGCCGAGATGAAGAAACGCGCCGTCAAAGCCAAAGTCTCGGTCAAAACCGGCGTTGAATGTCCCGAACTTAAACTGTTTTTGATAGCTCTTAATTATCGGCGCTTCATCGGACAGGGGCGGCGTGTCTCGGATAAAATCTTTGTGCACGCGCAAAATGACACCCTTGTGCTCGGCGGCCCAGGACAGCTCATACCAGCACGGTATGATATCGCGAGTCAACATTCTAATGTGCTCCATCATCTCCTCCTTGATTATATTGTTTTTGTAGGGTTTGGTTCATCTTAGCTTCAAAGCATGGTTTTGTCAATTTGAACTAAAAAATCCGCCTTAATAACGGCGGATTTTTGTTTTCATGTTCTTTTATTTTTATGTTTTCTTGTCGTTAATAATCCCTCAATTTCTCAATGCCAACATATCCTTTGATTTTTTCCAAAGCCTTGGCTTCAATCTGGCGGATGCGTTCGCGCGTCACATCAAATTCACGGCCCACTTCTTCCAGCGTGTGGGCCACGCCGTCGGTCAAACCGAAACGCATTTCCAAAATCTTTTGCTCACGCGGGGAAAGCCCTTTGATCACTTCGCGCACATAATCCCGAAGCAGCTGGAGCGCGGCCGAACGGTCGGGCGTAACATTTTTAACATCTTCGATAAAGTCCTCCAAGGTTGAATCCTCGTCATCTTCGCCCACCGAGGTCTCAAGAGAAACCGTGTCTTGGGATATTTTAATAATATGGCGCACCTTGTCGATTTCTTCGCTCATTTCCGCGGCAATTTCTTCGGGCAATGGTTCGCGTCCGAGGTCCTGAATCAGACGGCGTTCAACTTGCTGAAAACGATTAATCGTCTCCACCATGTGCACCGGAATGCGGATGGTGCGGGATTGGTCGGCCAGGGCTCGGGTGATGGCCTGGCGTATCCACCAGGTCGCGTAGGTTGAAAATTTATAGCCCTTGCGGTATTCAAACTTTTTTACCGCCCGAAAAAGCCCGATGTTGCCCTCTTGGATCAGGTCAAGCAGAGAAAGGCTTTTGCCGACAAATTTTTTGGCGATGGAAACCACCAAACGAAGATTGGCTTCAATCAATTTTTTTTCGGCTTCCTTGTCTTCGACTTCTTTTCTCTTGGCCAAAGCGACCTCTTCTTCCGAGGTCAGCAAAGGAATCTTGCCGATTTCCCGAAGATACATTTGGATTGAGTCCTGAGCCAAATCCGGCACTTCGGATTTTCTCTGTTCCTCGCTCGTACCCATTTTTTTGAGCATTTCGGCCCGTTCTTCGCCCGTGGCAAGCATGCCGCTCCTTAGCTCCATGGTTTGCATGCCATACATGTCAAGCAAGTCTAAAAATTCTTCATACTCCCTGATATAGTCCTCAACATAGGGAAAAATATGCAAAATTTCGGTTTCGGTGACAAATCCCCGACTCCGGCCTTTTTCAATAAGTTCTTTTATTTCTTCTTGGCTTGGCGGCGGCGACTTGGGCGCGGCCACTCTTTTTTTGGCTTTGGCCCTTGAGGGAACAAATTTTTTAAACGGTTTTTTTTGCGTTTTTTGTTTACCCCTTGTCCCGCCTCTCTTGGGTTTTGCCGCCCTTGTTTTGACAGCCGTTTTTTTCTTGAGTTGGCGCTTTGCGGCCTTGTCCTTTTTATTTTTAGCTTTCATTCGAGAATAAAAAAATTAATAAAATAAAAATAACTTTCCAGATTCGTTTATTCGTATTTCTGGAATTGTTTTAATATGTCTTTGATTTTTTCTTTATCTCCGCCAGCCTCAAGTTTCTTCATCTCCTCGGCTAGCATTTGTTTTTTATTTTGCTTGAACAATTTCTCCAAGAACTCTATGGTCATCAACAGCTCTTTGTTTACCACATCGGGCTCGCCACGCGGCCAATCCCGCTCTCCGGCCACGGCCAGGGTCTGGAATAAATCTTTTTCCGCGGACGTGATATCCTGATTTTTCATGAACATATTCAATTCCTTGAAATTAAGCTCGATTTTATCGCTTTCTGGCTCTGTTTTTCGTACTTTATTATAAAACAAAATGATATTTTTGTAAATCTGTTGATAACTCGGCGCGGACAAATATTCGGAATGAAAGCCGGATTCTATGTTCGCGCCAAGTTCGGGCCAATTTATGAGAATGGCAAGCATTTTTTCGGCGGCCTTTTCTTGAGAAGATTTTTTGGCGATAATCGGCGTGCTCGGCTCAAACGGTTGTTTCTTCGCCCCGGCCCGAGGAATTGCCTCGCGTAAAATATCTTCTTTGACATTTAAGATTCCGGCGAGCTGCTGAAGCCAGTGGGACTGCTCCACCATATCCGAAAGCTTACTGACTTCAACGAGCAAATACTTGGCCATGTCTTTTTTGCCCGAAGCCGTGTTGATATCGTATTTATCCTTGGCAATGCCAAAATAATATTCCATTACATTAACCCGCCCGTCAATCGCCTTTTGCCACAAAGCCGGGTCTTGATTAATAATTTCATCCGGGTCTTTGGCGTCTTCGGCCATTAAAATCACGCTCACATTCATGCCATGCTCCAGAGCCAAATCAATGCCTCTTTTTGCCGCGACCTGGCCGGCCGAATCCGCGTCAAACGAAAAAGCCATGTTATTGGTGTATCTTTGAATGATATTGAGCTGATTTTGCGTTAGGGCCGTGCCCGAGGAAGCGACCACGTTTTTCACGCCAACGCGGTGCGAGGAAATCACGTCCATGTTGCCCTCAACAATGATGAGCAAATCTTTTTCCTTGATGGCGCGCTTGGCCTTGTCCAGACCGTACAAAATATCGCTTTTATTGTAAATATTTGTCTGCGGCGTGTTGATGTACTTGGCCTCTTTGGCGTCCGACTTAAGAGAGCGGGCCGTAAAGCCGACCACCTGGCCCTGGATATTCTGGATAGGAAACATGACTCGGCCGCGGAATCGGTCGTAAAATCCGCTGCCGCGCTCTTTTTTCACGGCCAAACCGGCAAGATTAATGTCTTCTTCTTTATACTCTTTCTTCTTGAGAAAATTGAGTAGCGCCTCCCATTGGTCCGGCGCAAAACCCAGTTTGAATTCGTCGACCGTTACCTGGTCGAGATTACGCTTTTTAATATACTCGCGCGCCGACTCGGCGATTGACGAGTCAAGCAAGACGCGGTGATAGAATTTCGCGGCCAGCTCGTTCATCTGAATCAATTTTTGTTTTTCACCAGCCTCTTTTTTATCGTAGCGCGGCAATTCAACCCCGGCCTTTTCGGCGAGCGTTTGCAATGCCTGGGGAAAATCCACGCCCTCTATTTTTTGCACGAACGCGAACTGGTCCCCGCCCTCGCCGCAACCAAAACAATGCCAAATCTGTTTTGACTTGGAAACAAAAAACGACGGCGTCTTTTCCTGATGAAACGGACAGCACGCCTTAAAACTTCCCTGACCCGCCGGTTTGAGCTGGAGGTATTCGCTGATTAAATCAACGATGTCCAGTTTGGATTTTATTTGGTCAATTGGTTGCATATTTTAGTGTCATTGCGAGGAAGCAAACCCGAGCTTGGCGAGGGTGAGTGACGAAGCAATCCCGAGACCACGTGGGTTAGTCGTCCTCTTCCTCAAGGTCCGGAATGCCTTATATTGAGAATTTTTTGCTTTTAAGAAGATTGGACGTGGCGAGGGACGGTTTTGCCCCGTGGGTTCGGGATTGCCGCGTCGTCCGCCTACGCCCCGACGCTCGCTACCCGCCTACGCTAAAGCTACGGCGGACAAGCGCTCGGTCGGAACTTCGGCGAGACTCCTCGCAATGACAAAAAAGTGTCATCCCGCGCTTGAGCCGCCGCCTCCGCCTCCGCCGCCGGCAGATCCTCCGCCGCCAAAGCCGGAAGAACCCGAAGCCGAAGACTCGCTGCAAGAGAAGGATGAAGCCACGGCGCCGGACATGGAGGAAATGCCCTTTGTAAAAGCGGCCACGTTAAACGCGGTAATCGCGCCCTGTCCCTCATACCAATCCGGCGATTCTTTGTAAATGTCGGCAAAGCGCCCGGCCCACTTATCTTCCACGCCGAAAACAATGGCATAAGACAGAAATTTTTCAAATGTTTCAGGCGTGCACGCGCCCAATCTGAATCTTTCAGCGACCTGCAAGTACTCTTTAAATCCTAATGCCCACCACTTGGCTTCCAAACCTTTTGTGGTCAGAGGCTGGGGCAAAATAATACCGCCGATAACCAAGAGAACGCCGGTGGCAACCAAGGTATAGGGCAGAGAAACCAGGAAGGCCGCAGCAAAAGAAAACGTGCCCGCAACAAAGACGAAAATTCCCAAAAGGATAAGCGCAACGTATTTGCTCTGAAACGATTTTTTCTTAAAATATTCTTGGTCTTTTAACTTGTCCTGGATATTTTTTTTGATACGGATAAAGGCCCGGGACAGACTCTGCCGGCTTGTTTGACCCTTCAGGGTATCCAGACTGACGCGGTTCTTGTCGCCGAAAATCTTGTGAAGCAGGGTTTCTTCATAATCGGCGAGCGCGCCATCCTTTTTAAACTCTTTCATTTTTTCAAAAGCATAATCGGTTTTTTTGCCCCACCACTTTTTTTCCTGCTTTTCAATTATTTTTATATAACCGCGATAAGCCAGATCAATGAGCATGGCGGTAATGGCCCGCGGCCGGGGCTGGCCGTGCGTCAGGGCGCAAACCTGGGCCGGCGCCAAATCGTCCGGCGGTTTGTACTGGGCAATGATTGTTTTTCTGATGCGCGGACGCGCTTGCCACTCGCGTATAAGATATATCAGAACAAGAAGCGGGATGAGCCAGGGTAAAACCTTGAGGATTCTGAACCAGGCCGTCTGTTTAAGCTCAAAATTCACCGGTTCAATCCGATTTGGCTCAACCGTAACTTCCTGCTCGCTCTGGCCCATGATTTGCCAACCGAATTTTTCAACCGAAATCGCGTGTTGGCCAGAATCAATTTCCATGTTCTCCTCCAAAACCGCGGGCGTGGTCAGGCCGCTTTTTTCTCCATCAATCAAAATTTCGGCTCGGGGCTCGGAATTTACCTTGACCAAGCCGCCGTGCGTGACCAAGCCGACGGACCAGCCGGCCACAATGGTAAAATTTTCATAAGCATGGACGTCGGCGCCCCAATATCTCAAAGTGCTGGCGTCAACCACTTCATAATTGGTGGAAACATCG
>JAHJFT010000016.1 GCA_018824325.1 Patescibacteria group bacterium | reverse complement strand
TGTATAATTATATTCGGCGCGGTGGGTGTTTATGGTTTCTTGAGCACGAATATAATTTTTCGTAGCTTGGGCAAGGTTATCCCTTACCCCATCGTCATCGTCGGCGCCGGGGTTGTCACCTATACCGATTACGCGGACAGCGTCACTTCGCTTGAAAAGTTTTTCAAGAGCCAGGAGGAGACCGCGTATGGAGGAGATGATATTAGGGATCGCGTGCTGGAGCGTCTCGTGACAAACCGCATTTTGGAGGGCATGGCGCAAAAAAGAGACATTAAAGTATTTGATTATGAAATTGAAAGAGAATTTCAGCAGGCAATAATTGATTTTGGCACCGAGGATGATATTAAGGAAAATATTGAGGAACTTTACGGCTGGACCATTGATGAATATAAAAAAAATATTGTTGGTCCGTTTGTTTTGGAGAAAAAAATAATTCAAGCGATATTTGACGACGAGCCGGGTGCCAATGAAAAGTTTTCGCAATATCTGCAGGAAGAGAGAGGGACAATAAGGGTTATTTATTTGATAAGGCATTGAAAAAAAATCCCAAATCCTCTCCGAGCCTAGCTCCGCTCCTACGGAGCGTACCTCCGGAGGACGGCTCGTAGAGCCGGGGGCCAAGCATCAAATTACAAATAAATCCCAAATCTCAATGACCAAAATTACAAACTTTTTGAGGAAGACTGTGTAATTATAGTTTTGGTCATTGAGATTTGTTATTTGGTGCTTTTAATACGGGAGAAGCCAACAACCTTCGTTAAAATTAAAAACAGCCAACTTTGAGAAAGTCAACTGTTTTTGGAGCCGACGGTGGGAGTCGAACCCACGACCTCTGCTTTACGAAAGCATTGCTCTACCAGCTGAGCTACGTCGGCATGTAATCTGATTGTTTTTTAAGACTGGTGTAGGCGGATGTAGTACAATGGCAGTACGCCAGCTTCCCAAGCTGGATACGCGAGTTCGATTCTCGTCATCCGCTTTTTCCAAGAAAACGATTACAAATTATCCGCTTTTAAAAGTCTTGAACTCGTGCTATTATATCAGAACATTATTAGTATGACAAGATATTTGGTTTTAATGTCATTATGTCTTATTTTGCCTTTTCAAGTGGTGAACGGCGCCAGTATTTTATCTTTCTCCCGGGTGGATGATTTTGAGATAGTGGAAAGCGTGCATTTGGATGAAGCCACGGTAATTAAGGGATACACGCTTACCAGCTCGGATGAAAAGTTAAAACTTGGTATTTTGCCGGACGCGGTAAAAGGACCGACGCGCATTGATATCAAAATATTGGATCCGGATATTATGATTGATTCGCTGCCGGATGATAAAACCTTGCTTACGCCAATATATCTTTTCGATGTGCTGAACAAAGAGGTTTATGACAATGAAAAATATTATTGGTTTGAACTGCAGTATGATCCGGGGTTAGCCTATCTTTACAGCAAGAGTTTGTATTTTTATAATAAAGTGGCGGATGAGTGGCAGCCTTTGCCCAGCCAGGATATTCAGTGGCGGTTAACCGTGCGCGCGCTCATTCACCTGCCTTACGCGCGTTTGGCTATTTTCGGCGACCATGGCCTGATGAGCCAGGGCAAGGCGAGCTGGTACAGTTATGAGGATTGTGATTGCGCGGCCAGTCCGGATTATCCCAAGGGAACCCAGCTTTTAGTGACCAACGCGGACGATACGGACCGATCGGTTGTGGTGACAATCAACGACTGGGGTCCGGACCGTTCGGTTCATCCGGACCGGGTGATCGATTTGGATAAAACCGCGTTCGCCAAGATCGGGGATGTTTCGCGCGGCATAATCAACGTGCTGGTTGAGCCGTACGCGGCCGGAGAGGCGGTCTCGGGCACCGAGGCCGGCGAATAATTTTTTTTCAAAAAACATGATTCGTTTTAAAAATGTCACAAAAATGTATTCACCCACCACGGTGGGTGTCAAGAGCGTAAACCTGCACATAAAACCGGGTGAGTTCGTGTCCGTGGTTGGTCAGAGCGGCACGGGCAAGACGACTTTGGTTAAACTTTTGATTGCCGAGGAACGGCCGACCAGCGGGAGCATTGTTATCGGCGGGTGGGATATTTCGCATATTCGCGGAGGGGATGTGCCGATTTTACGGCGGCAAATCGGGGTGGTGTTTCAGGATTTTAAGCTTTTGCCCAAAAAGACGGTTTTTGAGAACGTGGCTTTTGCGCTTGAAGTGTGCGGCACCAAAAAAAGCCGGATAAAAAAAATAGTTCCTCAGGTTTTAAAAATCGTCGGTCTTTCGGAAAAAGCGGGTCGTTATCCGCGGCAGATGTCCGGCGGAGAACAGCAGCGCGTGGTAATCGCGCGGGCGCTGGTGCACCGGCCCAAGATTTTGGTGGCGGACGAGCCGACCGGCAACCTTGATTCAATTAACGCGCGCGAAATTATTGAGTTGCTGAAGCGAATCAGCGAATTCGGCACGACCGTGCTTTTGGTCACGCACAACCGTGAGATCGTCAATTCATTGCATAAAAGGGTTATTACGCTTGATGGCGGCATGATCAGTCAGGATAATGAAGAGGGTAAGTATATTTTATGATAGTATCTTTTCTTAGGGTTATAAAATTCGCTTTTCAAAATTTTTGGAGAAATTTTTGGCTTTCTCTGATTACTATCACTATTTTGGTTTTAACTTTGATATCCATAAATATTTTAGTGGTTTTGAGTTTCTTGGCTCAAACCGCGGTTGACACGGTGGAGCAAAAAGTGGACGTGAGCGTTTATTTTAAATCCGAAGTTTCCGAGGACGCGGTCAAGGATGTGCGTTCTTATCTTCTCGGACTTTCCCAGGTCAAGGACGTGAAATACGTGGGCCGCGAGGAGGCTCTGGAAGAGTTCGAGAGCCTGCATGAAGACAATGAAGAAATCATGGCTTCCTTGGGCGAGCTTGGGGAGAATCCGCTGGGCGCCACCCTTATTATCAAGGCTCATAGTTCAGCCGATTATCCGTTTATTTTGGAAACGCTTGATAATCCGCAGTTTACCAAATTTATTGAAGACAAGAATTACGACGACCACGAAGAAGTAATCGGAAGAATCAATGATATTTCATCGCGCGTGCAGAATTTCGGCATTATTTTAAGCGCGGTTTTTGTCACCATTGCCGTGCTCATCGTTATAAACACAATCAGGGTGGCGATTTACACGCATCGTGAAGAAATCGGCATCATGAAGCTGGTTGGCGCGTCCAATTGGTTTGTGCGCGCGCCGTTTTTGGTGGAAGGTATTTTTTACGCCTTTTTGGCCACGTTCGTGCTGGGCGCGCTGATTTACCCGACCATTATTTTAGCCGAACCCTATGTGAACGCGTTTTTTGACGGGCAGAATGTCGGGCTGGTGGATTATTTTAACAATAATTTGGCATTTATTTTTGGGACTGAATTTTTGGCGTTAGCCTTTCTGAATATCGTCAGCGCCAGTTTCGCGCTGGGGCGGTACTTGAAGGTGTGATTTTCGCCTGAAGAAAGAAAAATGAAAAACGAAAAGCGAAAAACGTTTTTTTAACACACAATTATGAAAAAATTTGGCCAGTATCTCATCGCCATTGTTTTAATCTTCGCGGCCGGTCTGGTGCTGGGCTGGTATGTGACGCGCGATGTTTCCACAAAAAACGTTTCCTCCCAGGTAATTCTCACCGCGCTTCATGACCGCGGTTTTTTGGTCACCCAAACCTATATTTTCAACGAGCCCATTGAAATCAGGGATCAGGATGAGAGTTTTTGGTCAAAGATATTATGGGGTCAGGTCATCAAAGCTCATGGCGTGGTTGAGGTGAATCTTGGGGTTGATTTGTCAGAAATCAGTCAAGATGATGTTGAGGTTGATTCAAATAAAATCAGAGTCTATGTTTCGCGCGCCGAGATTTTTAATTCCCGATTAGTCGGCGAAGTGAGCGTGGAAAACAGCCAGGGTATTTTAAAAAGCTTGTTTGAAAGCGATGACGGGTACAATCAAGCCATGGCTGAACTCACGCGCCAAGCTGAAAACGCGGCCTTGTCTAATGAAATGATACAGGTGGCAAATCAAAAGTCGCAAGATGAAATTAGCCGGCTGGTCGGCTATATTGCCGAGGGCAAGGAAGTGGAAATAAAAATTCGCGGTTCGGCCATTGACATTGACTGAAAAATTTGATAATGTTTTCCTCCACCCATCCCTCCTACGCCAAGGCTGCGGAGGGCAGGTCTAATGGCCCGCTCCAGCCTATTGCGCCAAATTATTCGGGGGTCGTCCAACGGTAGGACTGCGGCCTTTGAAGCCGTCAATCATGGTTCGAATCCATGCCCCCGAGCCAAGTTTAATCCAGAATCTTTAGCCGGTCGAACTTGCCCGGTCGAACCTGTCCGGTCGAATGACTGGATGACCCAATGATCGGCCATGTCCCCGAGACACGTCACTCGCGAGCGACGTGTCGAGCCAACGACCTAGTGCGCGGTTTGAGAGATCCGTTTCCGCCCCGCCCTCACTAAAGCTTCGGCGAGGCAGACATAGACACTCAAGAAATGCATATTAGACTCGGCGTATTCAAATACAAAAAACATTCCAGTCGGAGCTGGGATGTTTTTTGTATTTAAAATGCTGTGTATTTTGGTTTAATGGAACTTTTGGTGGGGCCAGAAAGTAGTTTGTTTGGCTCGATCAAGACTAGAATCGCGTATAAATTAACAGTAGTTATAGTTCTATGCCATTCCATGGCTTAATTTAGATATAAATCACTATTTTTAGACCCCATTTTTTCTATTAACCCTGTATTTTTTAAATTTTGATTTTTGTGCTATAATATAATCAATGAATAATAAATTTTATCAATCAAATTATAAACAGCCCAGGCAAAGGAGGAGGCGCTATTCTTGGTATACTTTTTGGTGTGGACTAAAACAAATATTTGGCATTTTATTTACTGCCTTGGCGGTTTTGGTAATTTTGATTTATAAAATAATTAAAGCGCTGATTCAAGGCATCTATAATATAATAAAATGGATTTATCCACATTTAAAAATAGTGGGGATTTATTTGAAAAATAAAACACCGTTGGCGGTTAAAATAATTGTTAGTATAGCGCTATTTGTTTGGCAAAAAATAATTATTTCGATTTATAAAATTGTGATGATTGGTTTTGCTTCAAAGATTTTTCAGTTGCTGAAAAAAAATAGTCTAAGATTAATTTATAATTATCAGATTCAATTAGAAAAAAGAAGAAATATAAAGCTGGAGATTAAAAGATTAGAGGTCAAGCAGCAGGAGCTAAAAGTTAAAGAACAGGAATTGAGAATAAAAAATTATGAATTAATACAAGGTGATAAAAAAGTGAGATCGGTTGGTGGCGCTCAACTAATTTTTCAAAAAACGAAGACCCGATTTTTTACAAATAACGAAGTTGATTTGTCGGATAAAGAAAAAATTCCGCGAGAGTTATATGATTTTGATTGGCCGGAATCAAGCGCCAAAAATCTTTTAACCAGTTTTTCTCACCTGACTCAAAAACAAACCAAGGATTTTTTTAGCTGGGTTGCTAAGTTAGTAGTACCTGGTTTTTTGTTGCGAGATAAAAACAAACCATCGCTTTGGTGTAATTTTAAAATTTTATTTAAACACCCAGATTTTTCACCATTAAGGAAAGCGGTTGTCGCCTGGATGATTTTTGTTTTAGTGATTGGGTCAAGCGGTATTTATTCCATTATTCACTCTCCTCGCGCGCAGGCGGCCAATGAATTTTTAATGAAGACGGGTTACTATCTAGGTACCGGTGCCAGCCTCTCAATATCAGGGCTTGGTTTTCAGCCGGAATTAGTGATTATTAAATCAGATACAGCCGCCGGAGCCTTGGTTTGGAAATCAACATCGATGGCACCAAGTGCAACAGGATATTTAGGAGTTGCAACAAGCAATAACACCGAATCAGAAATCATTTTTGATTCGGATGGATTCACGGTTTCGAACGACTTAGAAGTGAATACTATTAACACTCGTTATGTCTATATCGCTTTTGCCGGCTCCGATTGCACTGCAGACGGAACAATGTGCATCGGCTCTTATAGTGGAGACGGAACAGCTAGCAAAGCAATTACCGATGTCGGTTTTCAGCCCGATTTGGTTTGGGTAAAAAGCACGTTAGCGACAGCGGGAACATTCAGTACTTCGCTGATGGCTGACGAGAGTGGCGCTTATTTTACCGCAACCGCCAATAATGCGACGGGTATCTTATTTCATGCTCTGGATGCGACCGGTTTTACGGTTGGTTTGACCAACAATACCAACCAAAGAACTCATCATTATGTCGCTTTTAAAAATATTGCTGGCAAGATGGCTGTAGGAACTTTTCTTGGCAATGGAACGGATGATAGGGATATAGGCAGTGTTGGTTTTGAACCGGACTTTGTTTTAGTCAAACAAAATAGCGCCATAGTGCCGGCCTTCGCCACAACTGAAACTTGGGGCGACTATTCATCGGTCACAACTGCCGCCGTCAACGCGGTTAATCATATTCAGTCATTAGACGCTGATGGTTTTCAGGTCGGTAATAGTACTAGCGTTAATGCCAACAGCATTACCAGTCATTGGTTTGCTTTTGGCGGAGCCGCTGACCCAGCTCCGACTCCGGGAGAAAACTTTTTAATGCAACGTGGTTCATACGAAGGTATTGGAGTGGCTCCACAAACAATAGATTTAGCATTTGCTCCGGACTTGGTTATTATCAAGGGTGATACCGGGCAGTACGCTGTTTTTTCTACTTCTTTGCAAAATGACTTGTCATTTCATTTTTCCCTTTCCTCGGCCGGTTTTGCCAATGCCATTACTGCCATGGGAGCAAGCAGTTTTACGGTCGGCACAGATAATACAGTGAATGAAGACGACATTATTTTTGAATATATCGCTTTTGGTAATGCAACCTCTCCGCATACCGGAGCAGGCGCTGATAATTTTTTCATTGGCGGTCACACCGGAAATGAAAGGACAGGAAGGGCGATTGACCATCTTGGAGTTGACCCGGATATGGTGGTGGTTAAAAAAACAATATATGCAACAACCGCCTCCGCCCGCTGGATGTCATCGGTCATGCCGGCCAACACTAGCGCTTATTTTTCAGCCGTTGCCGATGTAACCATTGGTACTGACTTGCAAACTCTTAATAGTGATGGATTTACCGTTGGCGCTGGCATCATGGCCAATGACTTAGGTTATGCCCATGTTTGGTTTGGTTTTAAAGAAGGCGCTGATTTAGATGTTGGTTCTTATAGCGGAGAAGGCGTGATCAAAGATGTTACCGGTGTTGGTTTTTCGCCTGATTTTGTCTGGACAAAAAGAAGTAGCGCCATAAACGCAGTTCACCGCTCAAGTTCTATCACTATTGCAGAAGGAAAATCTCAGCATTTTAATCTTCTTGCTAATGACACCAATGATATAACCGGTTTTGTGGCCGATGGATTTTCAGTCGGGACTTCAGCTGAAGTAAATACCGCCGGTGCCGGCAATACTTATTGGTACGCGGCTTGGGATGCCTTAACTTCCAGCAATCCGCCGAGTACGCCGACTAATTCATTGCCAACTAATGGAGCCACGGCTCAGGATCTGAATGCTACCTTAACCGGTTCTGTTTATGCGGATCCAGACGATCCAGATGATGCCCAGACAAATGCCCAATGGCAAGTTGATGACGATTCGGATTTTGCCACACCGGTTTGGACGCGGACAGCCGGAGCCGCGGAAATTACCACGGCAGTCACATCGGGCAATGGGACGTTTGCCAATGAACTTTCCGGCAAAACCGAATTAGACCACAATTCAACTTATTATTGGCGAGTAAGGTATTCTGATGGCGCCTGGTCATACCGGTCAACGGCCACGAATTTTGTTACAAACATCTTTACCACACCAACTAATTCTTCGCCAGTTGATGAAGCCACCGCGACAACACTTACTCCAACCTTAACTGCCTCGGCCTTTTCAGATGCGCAAGGCGGACACACTGCCGCATATGCGCAATGGCAAATTAATACAAGCAATAGTTTCTCCTCTCCATTGTATGATTCGGGCGCAGTTGCTTATAGCGCCTCTTACGCTGTCCCCGGAGCAATACTTTCTGACCGTTCTACTTATTATTGGCGGGTGCGCTATCAGGATTCAGGCGGTCAGTGGTCAGAATATTCTACAGCCACCAGATTTTTTATTTCCGAATCCGAAATTGCAGTAAAGCCGTTATTTGGCAGTACGGTCGTTGACCAAGGTGACACCATAAAAATTGACGCGCAACTTAAACTAGCTAATGGCACGGTCATTAATGACGCCACGACAACGATTAGTATTTATAATCCGGCCGGCGCAAAAATCGTTACGGATCAGAGTATGAGTTATATTAGTGGTTCAGGTGGCGTCTACCGTTATCCATACACCGTCCCAGCGACTAGTGGCAGTTATTTATATGAAGTCACCGCCGTCTCTAATGGTGTTGCTGGTTATGGCGCAGCTAATTTTGAGGTTAGAACAATTGCGGCCAATGTGAGTTCAACGCAATCTTCGGTAGAGGCTATGTCAACGAACGTTACAAACATTTTAGAAGATACCGCCACAACCATTCCGGCTCAGCTCAATACTGCCACCTCGACTATTATTGTTGAAATTGATGCTAATGAAACTAAAATTGATACGATTGATTCTAATATTGACTCTTTAGTTAGTAATGTGGATATTTTAATTGCCGGATTAATTGTTTCTCAGGGCACGGTCACCAACGGCGATCAAGAACCAACAGCCACTTCTTTTGATACAAATTTAACTAATTTAACCGATGATTTTTATAACAATTCAATTGTTACTTTTACTTCCGGAGATTTAGACGGCCAGATTAGAAGAATTTCTGATTATAACGGTTCAACCAAAGTGATTACCGTTGATCCGGCTTTGACATTCGCACCGAGCGTTGATGACACCTTTACGATTGTTGGCCAAAATGTTCGAGTCGAAGAACAATTAGCAGAACATGAAACAGCTCAGAGCAGTTTTAGAACTAGTACCGCTAATAGCTTGATTGATATTACAACCACGGTGATGAGCATTGCGACAACTACTTCTGATATTTATTCTTTATTACAAACAGTTGATTCCAAAATAGATACGGTCGATACCGTTATCGATGCTCTGCGTAATACTCAATTGAAAAATTATACCGCCACTTTATCTGATTTTGGTGAAATTAGCGGTGGCGATACTTATCGAGCTAAAGTTTTAGTTTTTGACGCTGAACACCAGCCGATGGCGCCTTCATCAACGCCCTCTATTTTAATTTATGATTCAACTCGAGTTTTGGCTCAGGCAACCACGACCATGACCCTACTTTCAACCGGAGTATATGAATATACTTATTCTGTTGCCGAAGATGCTACCGCCGGCGTTTGGGAATCAGTTGTTCTGGTTGATTTTGCTGGTACCAATTCATATTTAAATGATTATTGGGAAGTAGAAAGTTCGCCGGCTCAGGTTTTAATTTCAGGTATGGCGGATAGTAGTGTTCCATCGATTGCGGCTGATGTGACTATTGCCAATGAGGGCAGTACTGGTTATGAGTATAGTTATGAATATTGTGTTGTTGAAGAAGAAAGTAATCAATGTGGTGGCGACGATGACACTGCTTATGCTTCGGCCGCTAAATATTTAGATTCCGGCGAGGAGTGGGATACTGAATTATCATTAGCAGTTGATGAGATAGGTGATTATTATTTCAAAGTCGTTGTATATTATGGTACTGAAAAATCAGGCGCTTCTCGCTTTTTTACCGCGGTTGTTGAAGAAGTCGAAGAAGATGAAGAAGATGGAGGAGGGATAACCGGCGGCGGGGGAGGATCTCCTGAACAAGCCGCTACTCTTGAATGGGGCCCTACTCTAGAGGTGGTTTATTCTGAAATAACTGATTTAAAGAAACGACTTGGGATTGATGATTTTTCCGCCAACGACAAAACCTTGTATCAAAAAGTTGATGTTTTGGATGACCTTTATGATGTTTTAAAATACACTGCTAATCTTTTAGTTGGTGTTAATATTATGTCCGATCGGATTGACGTTGAATCCCCTGGGTTTAAAAGCCTGCTTGAGATCACTCGTGAACAGCAAGATGAAATTAAGTTAATTGGTAATAAATTGCTTGACTTAAAAACAGTTTCCAATACTACTCGGAAAATAATTGAACAGCAGGTGCCGGAGCCAGTAATTGAAACCTGGATGACCTTTGGTTCAATTGATATCAATTTTTTAATTACCAATCCATCAACCGTCAAGCAAACCTTGTCTTTCAAGGCCTATTTGCCGCAGGAGGTTAAGCCGGAAAATATCGTTAATCTTGACGGATTGAAAATTGATTTTGACGCCAATGCCAACACTTATTATGTTTATGGTGAAATAACTTTAGAACCCAGAGAGACTCTGACCCGCAATGTTAAAATAACCGATATTTGGCAGTTTAAAGATGAGAAAATTGCTTCTTTGAAAAATCAGGCCGAGGGTCTGGCTAAAACATTGGTTAAAACCAATTATGATGCCCAGGGTTCTATTTTAGTGAGTGAAATTAATTCCACTTTGGACATTATTAAAATATCGCAAGAAGAAAGCTATTCGTCCCCGCAGGAACATATTGTTGTTTATCGCGAGAATGAGGCCAAGATGGAAGCGGTTAAAAGCAACTTGGAAAAATTAAAAAGTTTAGTAATTGAGTCAGGCGCTAAAAAAGAGGTAGTGGGTAAAATTAGTGGCATCCAAACTTTTTCCACCTGGGGGATTGTTATTTCCATTGTCACCGGTTTTGGTTTATTGGCTTTGGTTCTATTCTCTATGTGGCGCCATCAAATGGCTTTGGCGGGCGCGCAGATACAGTTGCATAAAGCAATGTTAGATAGAATACAGGGAGGCAGAAGAAAAAAAATGGCGCGAAGTTGATGAAAATATTTTATTGTCACGAGCCGGGGCTATAGGCTATAATCCGCCCAGATCCTTAAGGCGGAGAGATCGTGGCCAAAGTAAATGCGGGTGAAGAATATGAAAACTTGGAAATTAAAGACGGGTGGTATTTAATTATGCCAGAAGATAAAAAAGGTTGGATTATTAATAAATATGCGGTGGAAATTAAATACAATTGACACAGCTGGAAATTTTATTTTAATAATCATCAGCGGCTTGATTCTGCCGCTGATTTTAATGCCGATTGTGAAAATTGTCGATTACTCAGAGATCATAGAAGAGATTGCCAAAGCATTGGTGGTCTTTTTTTTAATAATTAAATTACCAGGATTAAAACAAAAAATTTGGTTAGGGATTTTATTTGGTTTTTTCTTTGGTTTGTCTGAAAGTATTTTTTACTTAAATAATATTTTTCAGTTAGGAGACCTAGGTGTTTTTTGGCAAAGATTTTTATTAACTGTGCCGATGCACGTTATGACGGTTTTAGTTGTTTTGTGGTTTGGTTTAAAAAATAAAAAGTGGATTATACTAGGAATGATGATAGCAATTATTTTTCATTTGACATTCAATATGATTTTGGGGAATATAGCCGCCCAAACACTCTTTTTTCTTTTGTCCTATTTATGTTAAAATTGTGTTATAAACATCCCGATCCATTTTCGTTATTTGTTCGAGTGCAAGTCGCTCAAAGAATCTCCAAAAGACACCGATCTGGTATTACTACTCCGAGGTTGGGAGCCAAAGATAACAGTTGACAGTTAACGATTAACTTTGCGGGCCTGTCCCGCCGAAGTCCCGATAGCAATCGGGACGAAGGCGGGGAATCTTTAGCCGGTCGAACCTGTCGGGTCGTATGACCCAATGATCGGCCATGTCCCCGAGACACGTCGCTCGCGAGCGACGTGTCGAGCCAATACCTTCATGAGAAAATACCATAGAAGAATGCTATATTTCATTTTAGTAATATTGTTCGGCATATTTATTTTTATTTATGGCGAATTTGACGATAGTCCTGGAGGACAATTACTCGGAGTTATAGCAGCTATTATAGGTATTGTTGGTGTAATAAAAAGCAAAAAGAAAGTTACCGATTCTCTTCCCAAAAGGTTCTAACATCGTCCATGCCCCCGAAGTCACGCCGTAACCTCGCCGCAACGAAGCCTCGCCGGAGTAAAATGAAGGCGAGTGGAGTGGAGGCGGGCGAAGGCAGACGAGCCAATAATAACAGTTCACAGTTAACAGTTGACAATTAACGTCGTAGCTAAGTTGAGTTTAAAAACATATGGCAAAAAAATTAGTTTCGATGATACCAACCAAGGGTGATACGAAGGAGGAAATGTTTGAAAATGTAAAAAAAGAACTTAAAGATAAAAATTTACTAGACGAAGAAGGTAAAATAAATCCTTCTACTGGGAAGGAAGAGAAATCAGATGACTTAAAATTACGCGCACGAGCGATAGATAAGAAACTAGCTGAACTTTCGGTCAAAGATAAAGAATTGATAGAACTTGGAAGTGAGGAAAAGCTGAAACAACCGCTTAAGCAGACCTTGTTTTTTGCCCTAATGGCTGATAAGAATATGGATGAAATATTTGACTCGCTTATTGAATATGGAAAAGACGTAAGGGATAGGAAGGAGCTCGATTAACGGCAATGCCAAGTTAATTAAAAAAAGAGCGTAAGCTCTTTTTTGTTTGGGCGGGGAGAGCCGGTTTTGATTTTTATATTATTTTTTTGTTTTTGTTTTGCGAGATTTTTTTGGCCAAAGCATGATTGAAGCGGCGATCAGCAAAACGCCCAGGCTGACGCTTAAAAGCTCCATCAAGGGAAATTTTTTTGTTTCTTTGCCATTTTTTATCGCGAAGCCGTTAAAATTATCAAAATTATCGCTAATTCTTATATCATTGTCTTCTATTCCCATTTGCGTTTGCATTTCCATTTCGGGGGGAGGTTCGATGACTTGTTCGCATTTTTGTACTTTGGGCTGATTAAATTCATCCGACTCAAAAAAGTAGATTGAAGCTCCGGTGCCGGCGGCAATATATTTATTGTCCGGAGACATATCAAGGCTGTTTATATATTCATTCAATGAAACTTGCCACCGGGGCCGGGCTTCTTCTTTGGAAAATAAATATAAATTGTTATTTGAGCCGCCCACGGCCAACAGGGCCCCGTCATCCGAGATGTCGGCCGAACCCAGTCTTTCTTCAACTGTATAATGACTTAAGGGAGCGCTTGATTCGTGCGAGAAAATGTAAGCGTCGCCGCCAAAGGTGCCGGCGCCGATGTATTGCCCGTCCGGCGTTATCGCCAGGGAGCGAATACTGCGGTTTCGCGGCGTGGTAAATTTCCACAGAGGGTCCGAAGAATCTTGGCTGAAAACATGGAGCGCGCCGGCGTCGGATTCGGCCCCGAAAGCGGCCGTTTCCCCGTCATCCGAGATGGCCGAGGCGTGAATCGGCGAATCGCGGGTAAGCATGTCTGAACGCAGAAGAGGTTCGTTTGACTGGCGGAGAAAAATATAGGCCCGCCGGTCCGGACAGCCGGTGGCCACGGCAATGACCGAACCGTCCCAATTCAGATCGGCGCTATGAAAATTTCCCGAGGATTGATAGCTCCACAGTTCGTTGCCCTTGTCGTCAAATAAAACTAGCAGATTTGACTTTTCCTCATCTTGGCTCGCGGCCACGGCCACGGCGATGGTGCTCCCGTCCGGGGAAATGGAAACGCCGTAAGCGCTGCCGCCGATGTCGCGCCGCCAAAGCGGCTCGCCGCTTGTGTTGGAAAATAAGTACAAGCCGCTGCCGATCATGGCGATAATCCTTTTTCCGTCAGCCGATATATCCACCCCGCCGTCAACGTCATCACCGATCATTGGGCCGGCGTTGAGAGTAAATGTCCAAAGCGGTTCTTTCCGTTCAATCTCAAAAAGATAAACATGCCGGCTGGTTTTGGCGGCCAGGTATTTATTGTTGCGGGAAATCGCCACTTTTGAAACCCATTCTTGGCCCGTGGAAAAACGCCACAGAAATTTTCCGGTTTCCTGTTCTAAAACCGCGATTTCGTTGTTGTCCAAAGAAGAAGTGAATAAAACCGGACCGTTGTCCGGAGAGTCGATAATTGAGTCGCGCGCCTTGCCCTTGCCGTTGGAAGCTTCAAAAAAGTAAAAATTGGATTCCGTGGATTCGGGCACGTACTGATAAATATATTTGACGCCCCGAGTATAGTTATCGTCCTGGGCATTTTCTTTTTCCATGTCAATCCAGTCGCCGTTGAAATAAATGCGCACATATTCGGGCGGCCGCGCCTGCTCGTCTCTGTAAATTACCGAATAGGTGTAGCGCGCGCAGGGCGCTCCCCAAAATGGATAAACATGTCCATATTCCAAAACAGGATCCTCCGGCGTTTGCGCGAGCTTGGGAATGATTTGACCTCCTGGAGCTTTATCCTCGGCCAAGCCGATTGCGGGAAAACACATTAAAAAAATAGTGGCCAGAATGATGAGCTTTTTCATTGTTTAATTATACCACGGTTTGAGAGGTTTTTTAAAAAATTGTTTTGTATGATTAATGAACCCGCCCCGCTTTAAATTGACTTGGGGGCTAAGGGTTGATTGGACTTATCAAGCAGAGGAGCAAGAGATGGTCGCTTTAACAGCGGAAAAAGAGTAAAATATAACAGAAAGAAATAGATAGTCCCGGATTTAGCGCAATGCCCTTAGGGGATTTTTTGCTTAAACTTTATAAGGCAAAAGGATATGATATTTCTTTGAAAAGAATTGGCCATCTTTTACTGGATCATGACAATTTTTTGGCAAATTATGGCGAACAAGTTAATACGCGCATAAGTGATAAGGATTTTCATGATCGGCTGGAAATATGCGCCAAAGAGGTGGGCGCGTGGCTGGAATCATAGAGCGGCGTAAAATTTTATCCACATTGCCAAGAAGAATGTTTAGTTTTTTTCCTAGAATAAGCGAAATTTTGTTGATGGTGTGGATTAATGATTGGACGTTTGATGCAAAATAGCTTAAAATATATGCAGAGCCTAATATGGCTCAAAGTTTAATAAATAAATAGGAAAATTTATGACCGGTAAAATTATACGTTTTATCATCGGCCTTGTGCTTATAGTGGTAGCTTTGGTGTTGTATTTTGCGTTGCATATGTTCTGGGTGCCCATACTTTGCGCCGTGGTCGGAGTAGTGGTGTTTATTTCTGGATTCATGGGCAAAAAGCAGGCGGCAACCGCGGCCGAGCCGTCAAGTTCGGAGCCAGCGGCGCAAGAACCGCCAACGCAAGAACCGCCGAGCGTTTAATCGAAAACAAAATTTTAGATAAAACACGCAATCTTGATTTGCGTGTTTTATTGAATTAAAAAAATGAGTCCGGAGGGACCGGGCTCATCAAGTTGAGCATGAAACATGGGAACGGCTCATGAGGATTTTTCTTGAAGTCGGAGATATTTCATGAGAAGGAGATTAAAGAATTTCTTGAACTCAATCACGGCTTGTTCGTCTTTGTCCATTTTGCCCTTGAGCTTGAAGTGAAATTTGGTGTAGTCGGGTTCAATGTGCGAGCTGGTTGAGGCGATTATTCCTTTGAATCCTTGAGCCATGAATTCTTGAGCCATGCCGGTGCCGTTTATGCCGGGCATTTGTTCATCCAACAAAATAATGTGCGTGCGCTCAACCGATATATTAGGCATTTGCGCGTCGGTTTGGGAGACGACCTTGACCACGATATTGGGCCACTGTTGAAGCACGGCGAGCATGCCTTGTATTTCCGAGGGCGTGTCGTCAATGATGGTGACATTCACTTCTTCGTCCAATGGGTACATCTTGGTGGTCAAGTCCTGCGCGCCGGTGGACGGCTTTAGACTTTTAATGCTTTGGCCGGGTTTAAGCGCGGCGTGTTCCATCTCTTCTATGGCTTGCCGCATGCGGACGAGGCCAAGGGGCGGATATAAATCCCGGCACTTGGGTAAGAGGCAAGTGTCGGCCGTGTCTTTGGCAAACTCGGGCAGGCGTTTTAATTCTTCGCGCAGATGGGCTTGAATGGCAATACCCGGTTTATTGTGTATGCCCAGAACGGCCAATACTTTTCCGGCGACAAATTCTTGCAAAAGCTCGGTCACGGTGTGGTAGCACTTTATCTTTTTTGTTTTTCCGTAAAGGTCGTTCAGTACTTCGCTTACATAGGGAAAAAGACGGACCTTGCCCCCTTCAATGTACACGGCCAGGTGTTTTTCTTTGGTCATTCGCTCAAGCAATTTTTTCACTTCTTGGGGCAGGCCTATTTCGTCCATGCCCGAGTACCGGGCGAAAAAATTGCGGAATTGAATCAAGAGCATGATTGCGTTTTCATAACCCGGGTAGCGGGATTTGAGCAGAGCATCCATCTCATTGTCCATTTTTTTGACGCGGTCCCAGATTTCTTCCACATTCATGCGGAGCTTGGAATTTTGTTTTTCAAACAGGTCTTTGAGAATAGCGTATTCTTCCGGGGTCAAGGATTTCATGATTTCCTCCTTATGTGAGTTGTTTTATGTCTTGTTCGGGTTTTTATAAATTAAAGGTACGGAACTAATTTTTACCACGAACGCGGGCATCGGTCAAGGGGGGGGGATTGAAGATCAAAGATTAAAGACCGAAGATCAGACGTCGGGTTAATTTTGATTAACTGATTTGGGGTTTTGTGTTATAATGAAGTTAATAAAAAATAATAAACAAATTTATGAAAAAAATATTTTTTGTTTTTGCCTTGATAACCGCCTTTTCGCTGTGCTTGCCGGCTTGGGCGGCCGAGGTGGCCGGGGTTGAGGAATACAGTTTGCCGAGCGGGGAGACCGTGTCTGAAAATCTATACGTGGCTGCGGGCAATGTGGTTATTTCCGGGGACGTGGCGGCCGACCTTATAGTCGGCGGCGGCAATATACTGGTGTCCGGGGATGTTGCCGGGGACGCGACCTTGGGCGGCGGCTCGATTCAGGTATTGGGCGCGATTGGTGGAGATTTGCGCGTGGTTGGCGGCAACGTGGTGATTGCCAATAATGTGGCCGGCGACGTGGTCGCGGCGGCGGGCGTGGTGCAGATTTTGGCCGATGTTGAGATTGGCGGAGATGTTATCGCGGCCGGTGGAACGGTTATGATTGACGCGACGGTTGGCGGCACTATTCGGGCGGCCGGAGGAGAGGTTTCAATGGGTGGCTCGGTGGCCGGCGATTTGTTCGTTCGGGCCGAGGAAAAATTCAAGATTGGTCAAGGCGCCATGATTGAAGGCCGGGTTGAGTACAGCGCGCTTCAGCCAGTCGAAATCAGCGAACAGGCCGAGATTAACGGGGAACTGGTTTTTAATAAAATTAAAGATCAAGGTCGGCCGAGCGGGGCCGATGCCAAGGGTTTTCCGTTTAAGGCCATACTGGCTATTTTATTCGCCCTTGTCATGAAGTCATTGCTTATTCTGGTTCCGGGTATTTTGGGCGTTTTGATTTTTCCCAAGAAATCAAGAGAATTGGTGGAAAGAGCGTATAAGAATTTTGGCGCGGACTTGGCCATCGGCCTGGTCACGCTCATTGTGGTGCCGATTGCCGCGCTCATTGTTCTCATAACCATAATCGGCGTCTATGTTTCGGTTTTGGCCGTAATTTTGTATGTGCTGCTGGTGGCGATCGCCAAGGTTTACGCGGGCATTGTTTTGGGCGCGCTGATTTATCGCTTGGTGTTTAAGATTAAAAAAGTGGAGGTTAGCTGGAAGAGCGCGCTTTGGGGAATTATCGTGATGCAGGCGATTTGTTTTATCCCAATTATCGGCTGGTTATTCTTTTTTGTGTTTATGCTGGTTGCCTTGGGCAGCAGCGCGTATCTTTTATACGAAAGCTTTTCGAAGAGCCGATAGAAAAAATAATATTAAAAATAAAAACCGTTCGCGAAATTCGCGGGCGGTTTTTATTTTGGAGATCGGTTAAGACGCCATGAAATTAGAGCTAATTAAAGTTTTGTGTTGGTTTTTGTCCTTGTCTGAGAGCTAAGTACCATGCAGCTAAAGCCAGTTTTCGTTTA
>JAHJFT010000015.1 GCA_018824325.1 Patescibacteria group bacterium | reverse complement strand
GACCAAAAAAATGTTAATCTTTTAACCAGGTTCAAGGGCTTTAAACACTTCCGTCATGTATATCTCTATGTTTTAAAACTGTTATCAGATTTTTTACCCGGCACAAGGGACATGAACTACGTTCTTCTTAAAAAACCCTAGAGATTATTTCTCAACCTCAATCCATAATGTTTGGCCCCAAGCGCGGGCCAATTTTTGTTTTATAAAAACTGGAAACAACCGGCCCAATGGCAGCCACCTATGCGGAAAAGTATTGATAAAACTGGGTGCATCATAAACCTCCACTTTGATCTTGAAAAACTTGGAAAACTTTTTTCTTATTTCCGAAGGACTGTAAAATTTTGTTAGCATATTACCGCCGATGTCCGCTCCATCTGTAAACCGGTTTGCCAACTCCTGTTCATTCATCTTTAATAATTTTAATTTTAAAATGCCCTTTCCAAACCAAATAAAATATGCCCAGTGCAAAGAATCCTTATTGTACATCATCGCCCCAGCCTTGCCACCCGGCTTCAATACTCGAAATATCTCATCAATCGCTTTTTGAGTATTGGGCGTATGCATCAGGCATCCCCATGCCAAGACATAATCAAAACTATTCTCAGAAAATGGTAGACTCTCTGCATCGGCAACTTTTAAATCGGCAGATAAGTCAAAAACATCCAATCGACGCTTAGTAAACTCAATGGCTTGAGATGTCAAATCGATCCCCGTAACGTTGGCCGCCCCCATCCTAATAAACTGCTCAGTCGTCCAACCGCTACCAATCGCAATATCCAAAATATCCTTGCCTTTTAATTTGGAGTAATCAATCAGACTTGACAAAAGCGGGTAACCCTTCTGCGCCCAGGGCATCCACTTGATGATCTTTCGGTCAATATTTCTAAAAAAAGCCCAATCCACTTGGCTTGGCTTATCCATTAAATATGTGAACGGATTTTTATTCCACCAATCCTTGATCTTATTTTTCAATTCACTATCGTCATGATCGTTAAGCATACTATTCTAATTATTTATTGATAAAAAACTTATTATACCAGGCTTGCCAAGTAACCAATGCCCAAATTAGGGACAGATTATACTGTTTTTTTTCAACATGCTCATCAAACATCTTTAATGCGGCCGTACGATTAAAATAATCATCATTCAATTGGCTCACATGCTCCTTGGCCAAATCCTTTAAACCATACCTTAGCCATTTGGCCATGGGTGAAAACCATCCTCTCTTGGGCTGTTCCAATAAATAAGGAGGGAGTAAATCCTTAACCGCCTGAATCCAAATATCCTTCCCCCGCTTGGAGTTTTTCAGCTTCCAGGCGCCCGGAATACTAAAGGCAACATCAATCATTTCATTATCAAGAATTGGGACCCTCTGCTCCAAGCCATGAGCCATGGTCATCTTGTCGCTACGGACCAAAGATTCGTCCCTTAGCCAACTGTTTAGGTCAGCGTACATGAACTTGGTGGCAAAATCAACATTCGGGCAGTTTCCAAGTATTTGATTAAACACCTCTATGTCCGCCTCAGGCTTAAAAAGCTGTTCATTCAAGAACAGCCGCAGACTTTTATCCGGCTGCCCCAAGAAACTTAATATTTTTTGCGCATCGGTTTTATTGGGCTTAAATTTATCAGCCGCCTTGCTCTTTCCCAAAAGACGCAAAAACATTAAACCCAAACTTTGTATAATTTTTGGCAATGTCTGATAACGACTTATCAAATTGCCAAAATAATATCTAGGATAACCGCCAAAAAGCTCATCGCCCCCGTCTCCGCCCAAGACAACATCTACCTTGTTTTTTGTTCTTTGGGATAAAAGATAAATTGCCGCAGCCGTGGGGTTGGAATTTGGTTCATCCATGTGCCAAACCATCTTGTCAAATATATCCTTAATATCGTTCTCTGAAATTTCAAAATGACAATGGTCCGTGGCAAAATATTCTGCCGTCCGCTTGGCCAGCCGGGCATCTTGATTAAACTTTTCTTCCTCTTCAACCGTTTTGAATCCCACGGAAAAAGTCTTGATACTACCCTGGACAATCTTGCTCGCTTCGGCTAAAACCGCGCTCGAATCAATTCCGCCACTTAAAAAAATCCCCAAAGGCTTGTCCGAAACCAATTGCCTCTTTATAGAATCGTGAAATACGGTCCTTATCTTTTCAGCCGCCTCTTGCTTTGAAGTAAAGGCGTAAACGCCAAAATTCACTCTTTTAAACGACTCTAATTTTAATTTATTATTTTTAAAAACCGCATAATGACCAGCTGGGAATTTATTGATGTTTTTAAACATTGTCTTGGGCTCGGGCACATACAACAACTTGAAATATTGGAGCAACGAGTCTAAGTCAACGCTACGTTCAACCGGGTGAACTAAAATTGATTTAATCTCTGAAGAAAAAATCAGCTTGTTGTTTTGATTAAAATAATATAGGGGCTTTACCCCGACAAAATCGCGGGCCAAGATTAATCTTTTTTCAAAACTGTCCCAGATGGCAATGGCAAAAATGCCATTGAGCATTTTAAAGCATTCCACGTCATGTTGTTGAAAAAGTCTTAAAATAACCTCAGAATCTGAATCGGAAAAAAAATTGTATTTATTTTCCAGGCCCTTGCGCAAATCCTGATAATTATAAATCTCCCCATTGTAAACAAGCCAGTATCTCTTTACCTCATCATGCATCGGCTGCGCCGCATTTTGAGAAAGATCAATGATTGCCAGCCGATTATGGCCCAGGGAAATCCCATCATCAATAAATACACCTTGGCCATCCGGTCCACGGTGACGATTCAACTCGTTCATTTTATAAACCAATTCCCGGTCTTTGAAATTAAAACCATTTATTCCACACATCCTTTATTTTTAAATCATTAGAACTCAAAATACTTAGATCTAAGCCACGCGATTATAAAATGATACCTCATAAATCGCCAGACATAACGCATGGGCAGACTCTCCTCTGTTCCAAATCTCAAAGTCAGCCGAACGCTGACTAGAAATATCTTTATGGGCAAAAACAGATTTTTTATCACGGCCCGAAGTTGCCTTGCTGGAGCTGGCTTCTTTTGCGCGTTACTGAATTTCTTATTTACCAAAGACAAATAATAATTATCTTTGGCAATGCATCCTTTATACGAAGGCCATTCTGAACAGATACCATATTCTAGATTTCTAATTTTGACGTCTTGAGGTATTAATCTTTGTTCGTGTACAAGCTTGCCCAATCTAAAACTCACGCCGCTCTCCTTGTGATAAAAACGTACGTAATAATCTGGATAGCAAAAAGCATGCTTGACCAATCTCTTGTCAACTACGGCGAAACGCGGCAGGTTGTAAACTGTCTTTACATCAATATTGAGCTGATTTGTAATCTTTCTCAAAATTGGAACAAGCTCGGGCTGGATATATTCGTCAGAATCAATATGTAAAATCCATGGTTTCATTGTAAAGGAAAGAGCCCGTAGCCGCATGGCCGTGAAATCTTCAATCTGTTTACCCTCGGTCTGCCCTTCAATTTGCGGATAAACCTTGGCACCGTAATCCTTAGCAATGGCCAAGGTTTCGTCCGTACTGCCGCCATCCAATAAAATAATCTCCTCAAAATCCTTAAGCGAATCCAGGCAGCGTCCCAGGGTTTTTCCTGAATTGTAAGTAAGAATTGGCGCTGAACAAGGTATTTTATTCATATGATTAATACGCTCCACAGATTTTACATAAAGACAACTCACCCTTTTTGGCCATGGCTCTAATTTTCTGCACCTTGGGGTCATTCCAAATTGATAAAAAATCTTTATCCATAAGACTGCCGTAGATATACTTCCCATTTATATCATAGCAGCACATCGATAATGAGCCATCGACCAGAACCACAAGCTGGGCTTCGGCCAAGGAACAAAGCCAGTCTTTTCCTCTTTTTAAATCCAGGGTACCGTCATCTTTCTTGTCATAGATAATTTTTTTGCTATATTTGCTTTCCAGCGGGAAAAATTCTTCAGACAGCTTTTTTATTTCTTCTTTAGAATAAGCATACTCACTCAAAGCAAATGATTTAATATGCAATCTATCAACCCCGATTTCTTTGGCAAATTCTTTAATTAGCGGCACCTCATTTTGGTTTAAGCTGGTTAAAATAAATTGAAGTTCCACATAGGGCTTAACCAAACCTCTTTTTTTCTTTTCGCCACAAAAATTTATTATATTGTCTTTGACCGTCTCAAAATCTGCTCCCCGCCGAAACGGCTCATATGATTGCTTCGACATGCCATCTAGACAAAGCAGTATCTCATCAAGACCTGATTTTAAAATTTTACCCGTCATTTCCTCATTAAGAAGTGTTGCGTTCGAACTTATCATCGTATAAAGATTTTTCTTATCGGCATAAGAAATCATTTCCGACAGGTTGGGGTGGAGAAGCGGCTCATTTGAATTATACAATAAAGCAACGTGGCAATATGGACTCACCTTATCCATAATTTTCTTAAAATCGTCCAAGGTCATACTTTTTTTTTCGCGAGTAATCTTATTATGAGGCGTTGTGCAAGTCGGACAATTCAAATTGCAGAAATTTGCCGTCTCAATAATCGCCAGATAGGGCCGGCACAATAATTTTGATTTAATAAACACACTCATCAAATGCATGGGCTTGAACCAACGACCGGTTAATATCTGATTGATTAAGTGGCGTTTTAGAAGATACGCTGGATAAAAAATATATTTGTACCTCAAGCGATCAAGTTGTTTTTTGATACGGGCCATAATTAAAATGAATGCATTATCTGTTTTATTAAATTTTCTAAACTGTGTTTTTTACTTACTATTTCAGAAAACTCTTTGCCCATCTCCTCTCTGATATCGGCGCCCAAATTATAAAAATGTTCAATTTTTTTTGATAAATCAGAGGCATTGCCAAATTCAAAAAAACACTCCGCATGTTCGCCAACCTCGTCAACAAATGATTTATTCGCCACCAGTACGGGCAAACCACAGGCCATTGCCTCAAGCACTACCTTGTCCTTGCCGCCGGTTGGGGATAAATTAATTAATAAATTAGCTTGATTAAAAATGACGGGCATATCTTTATAATCCACACTTCCCTTCCAATCAATGCTGTCGGCCAAACCAGCTTCAACAATCTTGTTTTTAACTCTATTTTTATACTCCTTATCCGTCTCGAGATACACATCACCGACTAAAATTAATTTAATATTCATTTGATCATTAGCTTTCAGTTCCGCAAGGGCATTAATTAATGTCACTTGATCCTTAATCGGCGAGATACGGCCAACGCATAAGATATTAAAAGCCTGATGAGGAATCAAATTTGGTCTGAAAAATTCATTATTGATACCATGACCGATAATATTTATTTTGCCGGTTTTAAGTCGACAGCTTTCTTTTCCCACGGTAAATATTTTGCTAACAAAGATTGAGGAAAGCCTTAACCGCCAATTAACCGACCGATGGACAAACCAAAGAAATACTGGTTTTTTAAAAAATATGTTTACCGGAGCCAAAGCGAACACATATTCCGGGCACATATGAACAAAAATACCGTCCACCTGTGAGATCAGACCCTTTATTACTCCCATCATCCTCAGTGTCCTAACAACAAATCCACCCTCTTTCCCAATTTCATAAACCTTTACATTTTCTGGAAAAGAATACTGTCCGGCCCCAAGGGTAATTACGTGCAACATTTCAACATGTTTAGCCATCTCATTTATCCAGTCAATAAAAAATCCAAGTATTGAATCCCTGGAATCAACTCGCTGAGTAATTAAAATTATTTTTTTACGGCCAGTTTCCATGATTTTATATATAAATGCCTTGCCTCGTCTTCGCTCGGCAATGCTGCCACCGCGCTGGGTGCACCAGCAACTAATTTCTCATAAAATTCATCATCCTCACTTAACCGGCTAATTGCCTTGGTCAAAAAATTTTTATCATTAACCGGAACAACAATGCCGTTGACCCCATCACGCACCAATTCGCCGGCACAGCCAACATCGGTCATAATAACCGGAACACGGTTTAACAAAGACTCGACACAAACACGGCTCCATCCTTCATAAAAAGAGGGTAAAACCAGAGCCCTTGCCCGCGTGAAGAAACTTTTAAGATTTTCCTGCCAGCCGAAGAACTTAATATTGTCCCCCAGCCCGATTAGAGCAACTTCGTGCATTAGCTCCTGTTTCATGACGCCATCACCAATAAGATAGAGGCCGTCCGCTTTGTGATTTTTTGCATGTTGAGCAAAAGATTTTATCAAAAGACTTAAATTTTTTTCTCGTGAAAAACGGCCAGCATATATAAACCTATTTTTAAATGCAAAAAAATCCGCAGCTTCTGCTCCATCGCCACCCAGTGGCATTTCACTAACCGGGATTGAAACCTTGATTATCTTTTCGCGTGCCACCCCCCTCTCTACTATCGAATCTTCAATTCTTTTGCTGACAACCCTAATACTGTCCGCATGCTGCAACATCTTCAACCCTAAAAAATATTTTATATAATTTGAAAAATTTTCCCGCCTCCAAAAACGACTGCTAAAAAAATCTCCGTGAAGCTGAATGTTTAAACCCATTTTTTTGCCGCGGCTCAATATGTAACCCAGGTAACCGGTGTAAAAAGGATCCTGGCAGCTAACAACATCGGGCTGATATTTTTTTATCAAATTAACCCCCAACTGCTTGGCTTCAAGCCATTGTACAGACCGGTGAGTTGATTTTAATCCAAAAATTTTTAAATTATTTTCTGTAACCGGTTCATTATTTTGATAATTTTTTAAAACCAAAACGATCAGGCTTTCAACCAAAGATGCCTGCCACAACATCCTCTTAAAGCTCTTGCTCCCCTGGCCAAGGATGGTTTGGTCTGTACTTATCATCAAAACTTTCATAATTTTTTTTCAGCATAAAGATAATAACCGGCCGTACTTGTTCTTTTATGCATCTTAAACAACCTATCGAGAAAATTGGCAACCGGTTCAAGTGTTTGTTTTGGTTTTTTAAAAAGAGGACAAAAAGCTGACAGCATTCTGAAATAACCACCAACCTTGATAATCTCCACATTTATAAAATCCTTAAACAGTACTCGCAAAGTATCGTCAAAAAAACGCCAATAATCAGAATAAGACGGCTTATTGGCATGATAAGGATAAATAGATGGAACGTAAACCAAAATTTTACCACCGCTCCTTAAAACACGATACATCTCTTGAACGGCCTGGTGCGGCGCTTCAACATGCTCAAGTACCGCTTTGCAAATAATTGCATCAACACTGCCGTCTTCCAGGGGTATATTATGGATATCCCCAACTATGTCCGGATTGTATTTGGTGTCATAATCCATTGTCTTATAAACCGAATTTTTAAACCAATCGCGATACTCGGCCATATCATGCTGAAAAGGACTGCCGCCGCCAAGATCTAAAATATTTCTTTCTATGGAAATCTTTTTTAGTTTGTCTTCAAAAAATTTTTTAAATACAGGCTTGGACATAATATTACTGCAATAGGCGTAATGTCTTATTTATTATAGTATCAAATTTAAATTTATCATGAACAGCTTTTTCCGCATTATCTACTAAGCTTGAGCAATCCGTAGAAATGATTTTTTTAAAAACATTTTTTATTTCCCCTAAATCATTGCAGGTAAATAAAAATCCACTGCGTCCGTCCTCTATGGTTTCCGGATTTCCCCCGACCCGGCTCACGGCCACGGGCACGCCAAGCCACATCGCCTCAAGCAATTGATGCGACAACCCTTCGTACGAACTATTCAAAACAAAAATTTTTGACTTTTTCAAACAACCTAATAATTTCTCTCTGGGCATCTTCCCGCACAAAAAAACCTTATCTTCAAGCCCCAAATCCTTTATAAGTTTATCCAATTTTTCTTTTTCCGGGCCATCTCCCACGATCATTAATTTAAAATTCGGATTTTCTTTAAGCAAGTCGGTCATGATTCTCACAAGCGTATCCATTCCCTTCCACGCCACCAGCCTTCCGGCCGTAAAAATAATATCTCCATCCGGTATTTGCACTGACTCGTCAATATGACCAGGCTTTTGAAAAGCATTGTAAATAACCTTTATCTTATTCTCGGGCACCCCCCAACATTGTACTATTTTTTTTAAATACCCGCTCGGTGTGATTATGACGCGCGCTTGGCCAGCTACCCAATGCTCAATTTTTCTCCAAAGCTCAATTTTAGAACCATATTTTTTATTTTGAAATTCATCAAGATTATCACGAATACCATATTTATTCTGCGCCTGCTCCCAAGCGAAATCGCCCACTATTTTCAAAACCAATCTTTTCCTCCAAAAAAGATTAGCCAAAGCGGTCGGCAGTCCGGCGCTCACCGAATCCTGCGTATAAATCACGTCCGCCCAATTGGTTAAACTAAAAACCCGAAAAAAATATTTTAAATATCTCCAAGGCAAACTGGGCGTGCGCGTTATTCTATGGATCTGAAAATTTTTTTCTTTATCTCCTTCACGTTCGTCGCTGTAAGTTATCACCTTTACTGCATGGCCCAATCTGATAAACTCTTCACTTATTTTATCAACGTAGGTCGCCGGCCCGCCAATGTCCGGTGGAAAAATTCCGGTTGTAATTAATATTTTCATGATAATAATTTTTCATACTCCGCCGCCACCTGCCCGGCGATCCTGTCCCAATTAAATCTTTCAAGATTTTGCAAAGCATTTTGTTTTAGCCTCTGTCTCATCTCCTCATTGCCAAGCATTTTCTTTAAGGCCTGAGAAATCGCCTCACTGCTCCGCGGCTCAACCAATAATCCGGTTTCATTATCTTGAATCACGTCCGGGATGCCGCCGACGCGCGTGCCAATTACCGGCACGCCGCAAGCCTGCGCTTCGATAAAAACAATGCCCAGCCCCTCGGCCAGCGACGGACAGATAAATATTTCCGATTTACCAATCTCTTTTAAAGTCTCATCGTGCGGCAATTTTCCCAAGAGCTTAATTTTATCTCCCAGATTCAATTCCTTGACCAAAGATTCAATCTCCTGCCTCTTATCCCCCTCGCCCACCAGCGTGAGATGCGCCTGCGGAAATTCGGCAATCACCTCGGGCATGGCGCGCACAAGATAATCAAGAGCCTTCTCCCAACTAAGACGCGCCACGCAAATAATCCGGCCGGTAACGGGCTCGGCCTGAGAATTTTTAGCAAGCTCCAAATCCACGCCATTGGGAATAATCACCACCCTATCTTCTTTCGCGCCCAATCTTTTTGCCCGCTCGGCCAAGGCCGTGCTGATCGCGGTAATAATATCCGGCGTGGTATGAATTTTTTTCCAAAGCCAGTTTGGGATTTTTCTTCGCTTGCTCGGATCATCCAAATCTCCGCTCTGCAAAGTAAGTACCGTCGGAATATTTTTATTGGATTTTTTAAACCGCCAAGCGGCAATTCCGGCATAGCTCTCCATGACCGCGTGCGCCAAATCCGGCTTAAGTTTTTTGGCTAATCTTGGCGCCAAAATCGCATACAGCCATTTATCAAAAGAATTTCCCAAGCCCACCCGATAATATTCAAATAATTCTCTTTTTTCGTATTTAGGCAAACTCTTATCCAAACGCGCCGCGATAATCGTAAAATCATATCTGTCAGCCAGCCGCTCAACGACTTCCTTAACAAAAAATTCCGCTCCACTAATGAACGGATCGTAGAAGCATGAAAAGACTATTATTTTTGCGCGCTTATTTGCCATAATGCCAAATCTCGAAAATGATAAAAAACTACATTGGCCGGGGAAGCTTTTTCTCTTGCTTATTGAGAAGATGAGAATAGGTGCGTCCCACCTGATCAACAAACCCCTGGTGGCCCTCCTCGGCTATAGATACATCGGAACGCAAATTAAAAAGTCTGGCCTCTTTTTCCAAAGATATATCTGAGATATAAATAGAATCCGCTTTTTTAAAAATTATTTTATATATGGGAAAAAATAATTTTGATTTTATAAATCCCCTGCCTTCTCTCTCTGTTTTGTCAAAAGACAATAAAAAATTAACTCTTTTATTTATCATCTTAAGAATCACTGCCGCCAGGCCTCCATAGCTTGCCATAATAGACCAGACAAATCTATATTTATGCTCCTTGTTTAAGTCACGCGCTTTCAGTGCGCCTCTAATCGGAAAAAAGCATTTATTAAAAAAATTATTCGTCCCCAGTCGATAGATAAAATTATTTTCAATCTTTTCAAATTCGCCCAACCCGCTTCGGGATTTGGTGGTTATGACATGAAACTCGGTATTGGGCATGGCTTGGGAAAGTTCGTACAGCGCTTTCTCGGCCGGCCCCAAATCCGGAAAATAAGTAGTCGCGAAAACAAGAATTTTTTCATCCGGCATTTGAACCGATTTAAAGTAATCAATCGTCTTTCTTAAGCCGTCCTCGAGAGACACTTCGGGCCGCCAATCAAGTTCTTTATTGGCCAAATTAATATCCGGCTGCCTTCTCACCGGGTCATCGGTTACCATCTCTTTGTACGCAATCTTTGAATCCGAGCCCGTCTCTTTAATGACAAACTCGGCCAATTCCTTAATCGTGATCTGACTGGGATTACCCAAATTTACCGGACCAACAAAATTATCTTTTTTCATCATCCTGTCTATCCCCTCAACCAGATCGTCAATATACTGAAAGCTTCGCGTATATGAGCCATCACCATACACGGTTAAGTCTTTATGCGCGAGCGCTGGAATAATAAAATTACTCATCACCCTACCATCCCTCACATACATTCGCGGACCATAGGTATTAAATATCCTGATAATCTTGACATCCACGCCGTATTTTCTGTAATAATCCATGAAAAGCGTTTCCGAAACTCTTTTTCCTTCGTCATAACAGGCTCGCGGACCCAATGTATTAACCGTGCCGCAATCAGTTTCCACTTGAGGCATGCTCGGCTCGTGTCCATAGATTTCCGAGGACGATGCCTGCATTATTCGCGCGCCGTGTTCCTTGGCCAGCTCCAGCATATTTATTACGCCGTGCACGCTGGTCTTCAGCGTGTGAATCGGATCGTATTGCAAATTTACGCATTGCGCCGGACAGGCAAAATTAAAAATCCAGTCAATCTTTTCTTTGATCTGGACTGGATTTACAATGTCATGTTTAATAAAAGTAAAATTTTTATCTTTCATTAAATGATCTATATTCTCCGAAGAATAAGTTGTCTGAAGATTATCAATACAAATAACACGATTGCCCTCTTTAAGATATTTCTCACATAAATGCGAGCCCACAAAACCCGCTCCACCGGTTATAAGAATATTTTTTCGCGCTTGATCCATATTTTGACTAAAACAAGCCTATTTCCAGGCTTGATAAAATCTTAACTTTAGCTTATTATAATATCATATCGTGAATTCGTCAAGCATAAAAAAAAGCCCAAGATTGGGCTAATCTAAGGCAGGGTTAACAAGTGGCGTCACGCCACTTTAGATATCTTACGAGCTCCTCCATGGTGGCGACATCGCCCTTGATCTGATAGGACTGAATGCGCTGAAACTCGGCCGCGATCATCTCATACATCGGGCAATCCATCTCATGAGGAATTGAGAACCAGTTCAGATCGTCTGCCGGCTGGCTGTAAAGCTTGAATTTGTAACCCACCTTTTCCATGGCCGGCAAAAAGGTTAAAAATTGACGCGGCTGAAAATACGGGCTTACGGTAAGAGACGCGGTTTTTACACCATCCCGTTCCAAGAGTTTGGTAATTTCAAGCGACTGGGTATTAGCGTGCATCCCCTTCATATCCACGACAATATCGGCCTTGGGCACGCTCCGCTCCACGAGCCAGGCGCGCACCATTTCCGCATGCACATCCACGTCCTCGCCAATCATGCCGGCGATGGCGCCGGTCAAATAAAGTTTTTTGGCCAGGCTATTCTTATAAAGCTCGAGAAGCTTTGACGCGCGGTCAAAACCATTGTCCGTTGTCAAAATTCCCGCCTCCACTTCTCCGTCAGGCAATCTGTGAAAGAACGTTAGCATGGCAATCGCCATCCAAGCTGATTCCGACGTTTCAATCATCTTTCTAGAAAGTTGCTTTCTCATCATTTTCTCCTTTTCTTGATATCTATGAGATCGTGATATAATATCATATCGATGAAAAGCTGTCAAGCGGCCGAAAGAGAATTTTTTTCGCCAAGAAGGGAGGGATGAGAAGGAATGGGGAGAAAAAAGAAAAATGAAAAAAGAAATTATATGAACCATATAAAATCATTTGAGGATTTAATCGTCTGGCAAGAGGCTCACAAGTTAATGTTAAAATCATATAAACTTACTCAATTATTGCCAATCGACGAAAAATTCAATCGAATAATCCAAATCAAGAAAAGCTGTTCCTCAACTCCGGCGAATATTGCCGAGGGATATGGCCGATATCATTACTTGGAAAACATTCAATTCTGCCGGCAAGCAAGGGGGTCATTAGATGAATTAAAAAATCACATTATTGCCGCACGCGATCTCAAACAAGCGCCAATCGAAATCTGCCAAGAATTAATTGAAGACTGCAACAAAGTACGTGCGTTGTTAAATGGCTATATAAAAGCAACTTTTAATTTAAAAAACAAAATTTAACAATCCTACCTCTTTTCCTTTTTCTTTTTTCGTTTTTCTCTTTTCTTCACGTGCTAAAAAAACATAACTCCTAAAAATAATGGACGTAGCAACAAAGAAAAAACTCCTCTACCTCATCACCCAGCCCGAATGGGGCGGCGCTCAGCGCTATATTTTTGATTTGGCCATATCGTTAAAAGATCGCTATGACATTACCGTGGCAACCGGAGAAATTAAAAATTCCCAAGAATTGCTTGACCGTCTCAAAAAAAACGAAATTAAAACGCATGTGTTTCCGCACTTGGTAAGAGAAGTTAGACCGCTTAAAGATTTGCAGGCTTTTTTGCAAATATTTATCTATATCAAATTAAACAATTTTGACGCCGTGCACTTGAATAGTTCCAAAGCCGGAGTTATCGGCGCGATCGCGGCCAATATCCTTGGCGTGAAAAAAATTATTTACACGGCGCACGGCTGGGTTTTTAACGAACCCCTGCCCGCATGGAAGAAAAAATTCTACAAATGGGCCGAAAAATTATCCGCAAGACACACGACAAAAATTATCACCCTTTCCAAATCTGACACCGAGATTGGAATTTTAGAAAATATTGCTCCGGCTGAAAAATTTGTACACATCTATCACGGCATCAAGAAAACCCAATTCCTTGAAAAAAAACCCGCGCGCCAAGAGATAAATAAAAAACTGAATCTCACTTTCGGGCCAGATGACCTGATGGGCGGATGCGCGGCCAATTTTTATAAAACCAAGGGGCTGGACTTTTTGATAAAAGCATGGAAACAAGTTCAGAAAAAAATCCCACAAGCAAAATTGATAATTATCGGCCAGGGAAAATTAAAAAAATCTCTTCAAGCGCAAATACAAAAATTCAATCTGGAGAATTCCGTCTTTTTGCCCGGCGCATTGCCCGATTCGCAAAAATATTTAAAAGCCTTTGATGTTTTTGTTCTCTCGTCCGTGAAAGAAGGGTTTCCATATGTAATCCTTGAAGCCATGCAGGCGCGCGTTCCCATCATTGCCACGCACGTTGGCGGCATTCCTGAAATGCTGGAAAACGAAAAAAGCGGCTTGCTCGTGACACCGGCCGACCCCGCCGGCCTGACCAAAAAAATTATTTTACTTCTGCAAAACAAAAAACTTGGCCAGCGTCTGGCTGACCAAGCATTTCATGATTTGAATGCAAAATTTAATTTCACGGTCATGCTAGAAAAGACCAGCAATCTCTATATTGTTTAAATTTTACAACAGATTTAACAGATTATAAACGGATTTTAACGAATTTTCTATTTTATAATCTGTTCTAATCTGCTCTAATCTGCTTAATCTGTTGCTTTTCATTTAGGCCATCCATAATATCAAATTTCGCTCTTTTATTGCTTTGTTTGAAATTTTCTAGGTATCAGATATCTCTTGAATTCTAAACTTGGCTTACCGAAATTCAAATAAATACCAACGGGAACAGCAGTAGCAACTAAATAATTTATAATCTGCGATTTAATCTGCTCTAGGTCAATTCTCTCCTGTGCCTTTATCTCAAGAACCACCAAGCCAGAAATTAAAAAGTCAGGAATATAATAACCAATATCTTGATCTTTATATTTAACGATAACCTGTGGGTGGGCATCGAAATTTATCTTGCTTTCTCTTAATTCCAAAAACATTGCCTTTTGGTAAACTTGTTCCAAGAAGCCACACCCTAGAGTTTTATGAACTTCAATTGCAGCTCCTATTATTCTTCGAGTCAAAGGATTAAAGTCACGAGGGTCCAACATATAAAAATTAACAAAAAATACACCTATTCTTCACTCAATGTCGCATTCATTGCTTCATTTTCTTTAAAATCAACTATTTCCAGAAATGTTTCCGTCTCCGCGCTTAAAGCCGGCTCAAGCGACTTGGCTATTTCCGCCGCTTCTCTTGCCTTGTCAAACTCGCCCGCTTCAAGATAACCGGCCGCCAATGCCGCGTAAAGCCGACCATTCTCTGGCTCATAGCCAATGGCTTTCAGATAAAGTTCAATTACTTTATCAAGGTCTCTTTTTTGCGAAAAAACTTCAACCAAAGCCATCGCCTCGGCCAAGTTGCTCGGATGTCCACCGATTTCCATGCACTTGTTAAACGATTCAACCGCGTCATCAAGCGAACCGGCCTGATACTGGGCAATGCCCAAGTTCCACCACGATTCCGAAATATTGAGATCAAGGTCAACCGTTTCTTTAAAATACGCCACCGCCTCATCATAATCTCCTTGAAACAAATAAATTTTACCCTTGACATATCTAAGCTGTTGACGGTCGGGCGAATATTCAATCGCTTTATCAATATCGGCCATTGCCTGCTTATAATGAGCCGTGTCAACTTTGGCCAACTCAACTTGCGTAAGGCTTAAAAGATACAAGGCGTAAATATTGGCCGGGTGCTGAGGCAGGACATTGCTTAATTGCTCATAAGCCCTTTCCAACTTTGAGATAAAAGCTTCATCCGGTTCATCAAAATTTCTTGAATATCCGGCCACTTCCCTCGCGTAATAAAGCGGTACCATATCCGGGTACTGATTTTTTATTTGCAAACCTTTTTCAAAGGCTTGGGACGCGAATTCTATGTCCGAACTGGCCGCGATGACCCCGTTTCTCACCCAACTTGAGGCAAAGGCCGGTTTGAAACAAAACATATACCATATGGTCAGGCAGGTTAAAACCAAAACGCCCAAAACGGCCACCCCGGTTCCATAGCCCTTTATCCAGACTTTCTTCGCCACCTCTTGTTCCGCGGCCCGCTCCGCGCCGGGGGTGGCATAAGATTGCCACCAGGCCAAACACAGATAAAACATTATCAAACTCGACGGCTGGTCAAATATAAATAAATTCTGCACAAAATAGGCCGTCAAAATCGCCACGGATATGGCAAATGTCGTCACGTCCAAAACTTGCTTCTTCTTCAGCCTGATAAGCTGCCAAACTATCAAAACAAAGAAAGTAAAATATCCCAGCGTGCCCACGATGCCGGTATTATTGAGCTGATCCAACACCTGATTATGCGCGTGGTCAAACCATGTCTCATAAAATGAGAATTCCAAAGACCTTGGATTGTAAAACTTATTAAAGGCGTAAAAATAATTCTCCGGTCCCCAGCCCAAGATCGGCCTATCCTGAAAACCCTGAAGCGCGATCTCCCAGGCGATAAGCCGCGTCTCAACCGTGCCACCGGTAAAAGAAAAATTATAAAAACGATTAAAGCCGGGCACGCCGCGGACCCAGTCCTGTCCGCGCACGAACCACGCCCCCAGGCTCGCCACGATAATCACCAAAAAAACCGTCAGGGCTATTTTTTTTATCTTTTTGTTTTGATGGAGCAGCGCGTAAATCAAAAGAAATATTGCCGTGCCGAGATATAAACCGACCAACGCGCCCCTTGTTCCGGTATATAAAAAAGCCACGAATTGCATCACGAAAAACAGTGCCCACATTAATTTTGCCGAAAACCGGTTTGATTTTTGAAATATGAGCGCCGTGAAACCCAGATTGAATAAAAGATAGGCCGCGAAAAATATCGGATTATTCATGAACGAACCAGTGCGCGCGCCCGTGGACTGCAGCACCGTTTCCGGACTCACTCTTTGAATAAAGGCCACCAAAGAAAGCGCGATGCTCACGCCGACTGAAAAACCAAGCAATTTTTTCCACTCGCCCCACGAACGAAAAACGCTGGAGCACATGAAAAAAAACAAAAGAAAATGCAATAATGTCCAAAAGCCGATCATTCTCTCCGGATAGCTCCAAAAACTTCGGTAAGGGTCAAAGGAAAATACGGTCGCCAAAAACGTAACCAAAAAATACACGCCCAGCCCGTACATAAGAAGCGACTTTTTGGGCCGAAATTCGGGCCGCCGGGCAATAAGAAATACATACCATGGTAGAGCGGTCATCAATACCGTGACAAGAAAAATTATTTTGCCAAAAATATAAGGATAAATGACCCACGGCAAAAATATAAAAGGCATGAGCAAAGCAACGTAGCAGGCGACTTTGACCCACCAATAAGCTACTTGTTCTAGGATTTTTAAATTGTTCATATGTTTTTTTCTAAAGAATTATGAATCGTGAATAAGGAACTAAGTTCAAAATCAAAAGTCTAAAGTTAAAAGTAGCCTTATGGACAGTAGCTTCCGAATCGAAAATAACTTTGGACTTTTAACTTTTACTTTGTACTTTTGACTTTAGACTTTGAACTTAGCTAGACTTTGAATTTAGCTTGGCAAATACCAAGTCTATTCCAAATTAATTTTAGATATTCTAATTATTTCAAATT
>JAHJFT010000014.1 GCA_018824325.1 Patescibacteria group bacterium | reverse complement strand
CTAATAAAAATATGATGACAAGAATAGGTATAGCGATTTTAGTTATCCTGCTGGCCGGGGCGGCGTATTTCTATTGGCAGAGCACGCAGGAGACGCCCATGCCCGAGCCGCTTATTGGAGGAGAGGAGCCGGGCGTGGAAATTATTGAGCCGATTTTGGCTCCGGACATGTCGGACATGATTCGCTTGACTCAACCGGCAGCCAATCAAGTCGTGAGCAGTCCACTGGTGGTGCAGGGTCAAGCTCGGGGTACTTGGTTTTTTGAAGCGAGTTTTCCGGTTTGGCTTCTTGACGAGTCAGGCAATGAGCTTGCTTTGACCATTGCTTCAACCACTGAAGAATGGATGACTAATGATTTTGTTTCGTTTCAAGCGATTGTGGAGTTTGAAAATCCGCAAACCGGGATTGGCAGTCTTGTGCTTGAAAATGATAATCCGTCGGATTTGCCGGAGAATCAATATGAGCTGCGCGTGCCGATTCGTTTTGCTGAATAAATTTTAAAGCTCGGTTTTATGAAAATTAATTATCTTGTCATTCCGCTGATTGCTTTGGCCACGGCCGTGCTGGGCAGTCATTTTACTTCCCAGGGCATGGACTGGTATGAGACCTTGAGCCGGCCGGGGTTTACGCCGCCGGGTGGAATAATTGGCACGGTTTGGACAGTGATATATATACTTAGCGCAATTTCAGCTTTGATTGTTTGGAATAAATTTTCTCGCAACAAGCGTTTTCTTTGGATCAGCGCGCTTTTCATGATAAACGCTGTTCTTAATTTTTTCTGGTGCTATCTTTTCTTTGCCGCGCACTTGATTGGCGCGGCAATCATTGAGATGCTCGCGCTTGAAGCCACGGTTTTGGCACTTATGATTCTTGTCTGGCCGCGGTCGCGCTTTGCCGCGTTTTTACTCGCGCCCTATGCTGGTTGGGTAATTTTTGCCACTTATTTGGCGTATAGTATTTGGGCGCTGAATTCATAATTTGAAAAATAAAAAATAGACCGAGCATAATCTGGTCTATTTTTAAATTTATAACAATTATTCTCGGTTTTGCCTAATGTAGGAACAGAATATATTCTGTTCCTATTTACGTCTGATGCTGAAGATGTGTTCAATAATACTGGCCATGGCGAAAATAATCGCGAATAAGAAAATTATACATGCGATCTGGGTGAACAGGCCGGCGTATGGTGTTAAAAAAAGAAATATCACGCCCATGACCTGAAAAAACATTTTTGTTTTGCCGTAGATGTTGGCGCCCAATTTTATTTTGAATTTCAGTTTGACGGCAATCGGCCGTAAAATCAGCGCGAGGATAATAAGGATGATTTCCAGAATAAAAATGGTCGCCAGGATGGGGATGGCCAGGGCTTTGTGGCCGAGCATTAAAAGCACGGGCAAAAATATGATTTTATCGGCGAACGGGTCAAACAGCGCGCCGAAGTCAGTGATTTGGCCGCGCGCCCGCGCCAACGGGCCGTCCAAAAAATCAAGCAAATAGGCAAACACAAAAATAATCAGGGCGGTGATGTATAGGTTCGTCCAAATCAGAATAAGGAGCAGGGGCAGGAGCAAAATTCTGCCCCAGGTTAAAAAGTTGGGCGTGACAAATACTGGAAAATGCCTAACGATTTTTTGAGCGTTTTCTTCTTTAATCTCAAATATTGTGTCAAAAATTTTCATAATGCGGTATTCAGACGGGATGCGTGAATTAAGCGCGTCAGGCAATAGTATAGAATATGGCGGCTGCGCGGTCAAGGGTTGGTTGGCGGAAGGATGATGTTTAATTTCAAAGGGATAACCCGGATTTTCACCTCGTCTAAATTAATGCGGTCGCCGTCAATTTGGGCGCGGATTCTTCCCGATTTGGTCGGATTGATTTTAAAATATTTGCCCGAGGTTGAAAAAACCAGGCGCCGCGGCTCGCGATAGAGCAGAAGATAAACAAAGGCCTGGAACCAGCCGAAAAAAGTCCGGTTGGTGGTAATAAAAAGATCAAACACGCCGTCTTGAAAATCAAATTTCTTTTTGGGTTGAAAACCGAAAAATCTTATGGCGTTGAAAATAAAAAGGTTGTTGCCGTGCACTTTGAATTTTTTGCCGTCCACCTCAAAGTCAAATCCCCAGATTTTTATTCGGCGGCCGATAAATGTTTTAAAATACGCCCAGATGCCGATTTTTCTTTTTTCTTGGGTTGGCGTTCGGGTGACTGATTCGGCCAGATGGCCCAGAGAAAAGGCGAGCACGAAATATTCTTTTTCATTCACCAGGCCGACGTCGATTTTTACGGGCTGTCCGCTGGAGATGTTTTCCACGGCTTTGCTGAATTTCGTGGGGATGCCCATGCTTTCGGCGGTTAGATTGCCCGAGCCGAGCGGCACCACGGCGAGGGGCAGTTCGGGCCGGTTTTTCAAAATATAATTAGCCGCCAGCCGGATGGTTCCGTCGCCGCCGGCCGCGACCACCAAATCAAAGTCTTCCTTTGGCGGATTGATTTTTTTATAAAAATAATCTTGCACCATGACAACGTAAGACAGATAGCCGATTTGCTGAAGCGCTTGTACAACATTTTTTTTTCTTTTGAATTTGGCAATAATGCCGGCAGTTGGATTGTAGAAGATTAAAGCTTTCTTCATAGCGCCAAGTTAATTTTATTTGGACGATTAGAAATCAGCATGGTGAAATCTTAAATATCAAATCTCAAAAATCAAAAACACAAATTAAATCTCAAATCTGTTTCCTCGGATATATTTTGGAAGACTGCCTGCAAGGTCAGTCCAATCTGTTTTGACGATTACGCGTATAATGTTTAATTTTTAATTTTTGAGATGTGGATTTGATTTTTTAGATTTGATTTTTGATATAATAATTACCACCAGACTTTTTTAAATTTCAGCGCGTAGCCGATAATGTTTGTCAGCGGGTGGAGAATCAGGGTAATGACAAAAACGGCAATAATGGTTGGTATATCCGGCTTGGCAATAAAATACGTAAATAACATAAAGCCGCAGATGAAATCAAGCTGGTCAAAGACTGGCCACGGCCGGCCCGAGGCAATACCCACTCTTCTTTTTATAAAACTTTTTACCATATCCCCGAGAAGCGCGCCAGCGCCTGCCAAAAAGCCGAAAAGCGCGTAATTCACGCTTGCGAAATTCACCACCGAGATTTGTTCAAATTGCGCATAACCAAACAAGTATTTTTGTATTTCTGCCGCGGCCATGGCCACGAGAATTCCCAGAATCAATCCGCGCCAGGTTTTGCCTTTGCCCAAAATGGGCTTGTTGTGTAGTTTCTTGCCAAAATCAATGGGAATTTTTAAGAATTTAAAAAGCCCAAGCTTATCAAAAATCACCGGGCTCATGTTGGCCAGATAAGCAGGTAAAGCAAAGTAAAACGCCTTTAAAATAAACAGTAGGTACATATGCTAGATTATACAAAGATTTGGCTGAAATATCAATAAATCAAGAAATCAAGAAATCAAAAGTAGTGGCAGGCCTCGTCATTTGAGCCCGCTAGCCTTAGTTTAAATGTGAATTCTAGCTTCTAATGCCCCACTTCCTGGGCAAGAACTTGATTAGGCGATAAGTAATTTAAAGATTTCCTGGGTCGATTATTTAGTTTTTCTTGTATAGAGTATATATAATTTTCAGTCAAATTTGAAATGTCAGTACCCCTGGGAATATATTGTCTAATGAGCCCATTGATATTTTCTACTCCGCCTTTCTGCCAAGAGGCATAGGCGTCGCAGAAGAAAGTATCAATAGAAAAATCATTCCTAAGATTTACATGGCTAGCGGCTTCGCCACCGTTATCAAACGTAATAGATTTCCAAACTGTTAATGGCAGAGAATCAATGCTTTTTCTAATGGCATTCTCAGTCTCCGGAGCTTCTTTGTTCGCTATTTTATGCAACCTCAATAATTGTATTTTTCTTTCGTATTGTACAGAAAGGTTGCCTCTGGTATTCCGCTTGCCTTCAATGGTGTCGGATTCCCAGTGTCCAATAGTTAATTTGGCCTCAATCTCATTTGAGCGTTCGTGGATAGAAATACGCTCAGGTATGCCTATCTTACGGGGTTTTCTGCTCCACCGCTTAAAACGCTTCTTGCGCCCTTGGCGGAGATGTTGAAAAAGAGATTCATATCTTCCTTCTCCTTTGTAGATATATTGATAGATAGTTTCATGACAGACTGCCTTACCAAATAGTTCCGGCCGTGCTTGCTCGTGCAATATACCGGTAATCTGTTCAGGTGACAGAT
>JAHJFT010000110.1 GCA_018824325.1 Patescibacteria group bacterium | reverse complement strand
GCCACTCTAACCTTAAAAGAACTTGAATGTTTTCTTTTAATATTCCCCATATGATTAGACGCTAAGTTATGTGACTTTCAGTGATAATTTTACCACCAAAGTGTCTCATTACCCAGTGTCTGAATTTTGGGGGGAACTATAGGGCGTGGCCGAACGGTTGCGCAAGTCTTTGAGGTTATATGACAAGATTGGCCGTTACGGCGGAGAAGAATTTTTGATCATTTTAAGAAATGAGTCCGCGGAAACGGCCAAGATAGTTGGTGAAAGGACGCGCGCATTAGTCGCCGACGCGCCGTTCATTTGGAATGAGGAAGAAATAAGCGTGAGCATCAGCCTGGGTGTCGCTCAGCTTAACAAAGGGCAAACCATGTCCAATCTCATCCAAAAGGCTGACCAAGCCATGTACGCGGCCAAGGCCAAAGGCAAGAACTGCGTCGTGGCCAGCGAGGAAGACTAGTCTTCCACTTAGGAATCGCTCCAGCGGTTCCTTTTTTTGTTCTTTGTCCACGGCACGTTTTTTGGCAGACAGGTTTTTCGGGCGCGGCCAGGCGGGCAAGCGGAAGCTTGTATCGGTGAAACAAGGTAAGTCCGGCAGGCTTTCGCCCGTACTCCTTGGCCGCGGGATTGACAAATTCTGAGATTCATGTTAGATTAAATAGTCGTAAAGGAGGTGAAAATGATTCAGAAAAAAGCAAAAAAACCGCCCACGGATGAAGATAGGGAGCGATTCATCAGCCATCTTAAAAAGATATATCCCTTGCACACAAAGGTTTATATCAGGTCCAGGCAATGCGCCGGTCAGGTCGTGGCCCAGGCTTTTTTCAAAAGCGATGACCATATATTCATCGGCGTAAAGACTAACAAAGGGGAGATTATAATTGTCTCCCATAGAGACGTAGAACATTACGAACGCGCCAGTATGTGTTAAGCTCACTCACCGTCCAACTCAGGACGGTGTTTTTATTTTAAGCCAAAATTTGGTATAATATTAACGAGAATCAAGGACTAGAAATTAAAAGTTCAAAATTTCTAATTGAATCGAAATTCAAAATTCGAAATTCATAATTCCAAAGTATGATTCGTTCAAACGCCGAGGTTTTGCTGAAAAGCGTTTTATGGGATTTGGTCGGCAATGCGGTTTATTTTCCCATTTGGTGGTATACCAAGGGCTTGAAGCGCGTAGGCGTTTTTTTAATTAAATTCGTCGGTTCCATGGAAATGCGCCTGGCCGTGCGCGTCTGGATCGTAAATCTGTTCCGTCCGATGTACGCGGTCGCCGACATTCCGGGCCGGATCATCAGTTTTTTCATGCGCCTTTTTATGATAATCACGCGTTCGGCCGCTTTGATAGTCGTGGCGATTATCAGCTTTTTCGCGTTCGTGGCTTATCTTATTTGGCCGCTGTTTTTGGCGGTCATGGCGGTAATCCAGCTGAGCGGGAGTTTATAAGTTAATTTTTGGATATTGCGTCGAATACAATTTAGTTATACAGGGCTAGAAATTAGAAAATGCCTGCCTGCCGGCAGGCAGGGAAATTGGAAATTAAGGATAGGCCTTACCTCAATTTCCAATTTCCATTCTGATATAATAACTATTTTATTAAATCCATGGATAAGCAAGGTATAATCAACCTCACTATCTGCAACCGCTGCGGCGGCACCGGACTGGAACAAAGAAATCCCTGCCGCCTTTGCCAAGGCATGGGCTTTGGCTTGAACACGCCGCTTGGATTTTTATATTGGGGCAAGAATATTGATGCCTTTGAAATACTTTTTAGAAAGTGGCGAAAAGTTTTTAACAATGTTTTAAATTTTATTCTGCTCATCCTGTTTGTTCTGGGCATTGCCGCTCTGGCGTGGAATTTTTATAACCTGGGCTGGCTCGCCATGGCCAAATCTTCGGCCTGGCTTAGTTCGAATATTTTCATGTTTTATTTTTGGCTCGGCTTGGTCTTGTTCAGCTTTTTGATTTATCGCCTAGTTCTTGAATCCGAACAAAGACGCAAAATTATTTTAAGGGACTATGAGCGGGAAGAAATTGATCTCGCGACAACGCCGCAAATAAATTTTGAACAAGTCGGCAAACTGCCGCGCGCGCAAAAAATTGACATTACCGGCTCTTATAATTTCGCGGCCTGGCAAGCTTTGGAGCGGGCTTATGAAATGGCCGAACGATTAAAAAATTCCCAGGTGCTGAGTTTGCATATTTTCGCCTCTCTCATGTCAACCTCGCAAATTGCTTTACTTTTTAGCCGCTTGGGCGTTGATATGGGAAAATTAAAACAAGCCTTGAGCAACCGGCTTGCCAAGGAGGTCAAGTCGCCGTCGGCCGCGCTCGAGTGGAGTGATCCGACAAAGTTGATTATGCTCGGCGCCTACGTTGACGCTTATAATCACCGCCACCGCTTGGTCGGCCCGATTGAGCTTTTTTCCAAAACCGTGCAAGTGGACGAGGCATTGCAAGAACTTATGTTCGGGCTTGAGGTTGACGCCGACGAACTGGACAACGCGATTTCCTGGATAAGGATGCAGGAAGTATTGGTCGAAAGATGGCGCGAGTTCCGCGCCAGGGCCAGGCTCAAGCCGCGTGGCGCCATGAATCGGGCAATGACCGCCATTGCCACGCCCCTGCTTGACCGCTATGGCACCGACTTGACGCTCATGGCTACTTACGGGCATCTGGCGCCGTGCATCAACCGTGCCGACGAAATCAACCAAACCTTGAGAATAATTGAAGGCGGCGGGCAAAGCGTTATTCTGGTGGGCGAGGCCGGCGTGGGCAAGGGCGCGATTATTGAGGGTTTGGCCCAGCGCATGGCCGAAGAGGCCGTGCCAAAAATTTTACAGGACAAAAGGCTGGTCAGTTTGAGTTTGGCTCAGCTTATTTCCGGCGCCAGCGCTTCGGACGCGCAGCAAAGGCTGCTCATGGTTTTGCGCGAGGTGGGCGTGTCTCGCAACATTGTTTTGGTGGTTCCCAATGTTGACAAAATGGTCGGCATTACCTCGGGTAGCGAAGAAAGCATTGACCTTTCCGAGGTTTTTGCCAATGAGCTGGCCAAGGGATATTTTACTTGCATTGCCACCGCCCGGCCGCGCGACTATTCACGCGCCGTGGAGAACAGAAGCCTGGGCACCAGTTTGCAAAAAGTGGAAGTCAAGGAAATGGACGAGAACACGGCCATCCGCGCGCTCCAGTCAAAAGTCGGCGGCATTGAATTTCAAAACAAAGTATTTTTTACTTACGACGCGCTGGCTCGCGCCGTCCGGCTCTCGGCCAAGCTGATGCATGAAAGATTTTTGCCGGCCAAGGCCATTGAGATAATAAGGGAAACCGCTCTGGAAGTGAGAAAAACCAAAGGAGAAAAGTCTTTGGTCGGAGCCGAGGACGTGGCCAAAATCATCACCCAAAAAACCAAAGTGCCGGTTACCGCCGTGACGCAAGAAGAAAGCGAGAAATTGCTCAATCTTGAGAAAGAAATACACCAGCGGGTCATTGGCCAGGATGAGGCGGTTAAAGCCGTGTCCGCGGCCCTGCGCCGCGCCCGAGCCGAGCTTCGGGAAAAGAAGAGGCCAATTGCCAACTTCTTATTTCTCGGACCGACCGGCGTGGGCAAGACCGAACTTTCCAAAACCGTGGCCCAGGTTTATTTCGGCAATGAGGAAAACATGATCCGTTTGGACATGTCCGAATATCAGGAAAAAACGAGCATTTATCGGTTAGTTGGCGTGTCCGGAGACAAGCAGGGCGGCATGCTGACCGAGACGGTGCGCAAAAACCCGTTTGCCATCGTGCTTTTGGACGAGATAGAAAAAGCCCATCCCGACATTTTGAACGTGTTTCTTCAGGTCATGGACGACGGCCGGCTGACCGACAACCTTGGCCGAACAATTGATTTTACAAATGTTATTTTAGTCTGCACTTCAAACGCCGGCACCGACATTATTCAGGAAGAATTAAAAAAAGGCACTTCGGTTTCCGAGATTCAGCAGATTTTGGTTCAGGAAAAATTAAAAAATTATTTTCGCCCTGAGTTTTTAAACCGGTTTGACGGAATAATCGTGTTCAAGCCGCTTTCGGCCGAAGAAATTTTGCAGATTGCCTGGCTCCAGCTTTCGCGTCTGCAAGATAATTTGGAAGAAAAGGGGATTCACCTCCGCGTGACCGAGGAAGCGGCGACGGAGTTGGCCAAGGCCGGATTTGACCCGCTTTACGGCGCGCGGCCTTTGAAAAGAGTAATCCAGGAAAGGGTTAATGACGCATTGGCCAATTTTCTCTTAATCGGAAAAATCAGTCGCCGCGACATCGTTTATCTTGAACCCGGCGGCAAAATCAGGGTGGAAAAAGCCAAGGAATTATAAAATTTTTTCAGTAAAAAAATGCGCGGTTTATGCCGTGCGTTTTTTTATTGAGTAGGCCATGCTCAGTTCTTGACTAACTTGAAAATATTGATTAAGATATAAAAGGATCTTTAGAATATAAACCTTTTAGATCAGGGAGGCAAAAAATGGCCGATTCAGATAATTCTGGTAATAAAGACAAACGAGATCCGTGTATAAAAGTAGTGTATATATGTGATTCAAGCGAGGATTTGCCCGAAGGCGAAAAGCCGGAACAAGAATGTCCCGAGACAGAGACGGCGCAGGGAGTGGAACGGAGAACAGAGCCGCGCCCCTTTTGGCCAAAAAAAATTGGCAGGACGTTTGGAGTCATTGGCTTGATTCTTTTAGGCCTTGTCGCTCTTGCGTTTGTCGCTTTTGTATGGCTGGCTTTTCTGGCATCTTGGGTGCAAAAGCTCGGCTCCTTAAATGGTGCGGCGCTTATTGCCGTAATTCTCTTTTGCGTGCTGTGTTGGTTGATCGCGCTAATATGCGAAAAAAGACAGCAAGAAAAAGAGCGCGAGAAAAACGAGGAGCTCTTCAAGTCTCTCTTCTAGATGGCATCAATCTGATGCCATTTTTTTTAATATTTTAAATTCAATCTGTTTGGCATGGCCGAGTATTTATGGTAAATTATGTACCAGAGGTCTTTATTGAATAAATTGGAAATCATGTCGTTTATTTTCCACTTTCCGGTTTCCAATTTCTATTACTATTTTCCAATTTCCGCACAGCTAATTTCCGCCGTATTTAAATAAAAAGACCATTTTTGCCCCCATCGAATTTATGGCTTTAAATTACATAATTGCTTTTGTTGCCGCTTTTTTGTTGGCATTGATATTAACGCCCTTGGTCAAGAGGTTGGCTTTAAAATTAAACATTGTTGATAATCCGGCCGATATTGAAAGAAAAATTCACAAAAAGCCGACCGCGCTTTTGGGCGGTCTGGCTATTTTCTTGGCCGTTGCCACCATGATTTTAATCTGGTGGCTGGGCACGGATTATTTATTCATGGGCAGTATTTTGCCCAAGCATTTGATCGGCGTGCTTGTCGGCGCCCTGATTTTAATTATTGGCGGTTTTATTGACGATAAATACAATCTCAAACCGTATCAGCAAATCATTTGGCCCACGCTCGCCGCGTTAAGCATTATTGCCGCCGGCATCGGCATCAATGAAATTACCAATCCATTCGGCGGCGTCATCGCTTTAAATACATGGGAGTACAATATTTTTTGGTGGCACGGCCTGGCCTATAAATTGACCCTGCCTTCGGACATTTTTACTTTTGTCTGGCTCATGACGCTGATGTACACGACCAAATTTTTGGACGGCTTGGACGGCCTGGCCGCGGGCATCACCGCCATCGGCGCGCTCATGATAGTTTTCTTGGCGCTTTTTACAAAATTTTATCAGCCCGATGTGGCCCTGATCTCATTGATCGTCGCCGGCGCGCTGGTCGGATTTCTTATGTTTAATTTTCATCCGGCAAAAATATTTTTAGGAGAAGGTGGCAGTACGTTGTGCGGATTTTTTTTGGGCACGCTGGCCGTTATTTCCGGCGGCAAAATCGCCACCGCGCTTTTGGTCATGGGCATTCCGGTGCTTGATGTGGTCTGGGTGATATTGCGGAGAATGTTTTTTGAAAAAAAATCGCCGTTCAAAGCCGATAAAAAGCATCTGCATTTCCGTCTCTTGGACATCGGCTTAAGCCAGCGCCGGGCCGTGCTGTTTCTGTATTCGTTGACCGCGGCCTTTGGCGTTTGCACGCTTTTCTTGCAAAGCAAATACAAGCTTTTGGCCCTGGCCGCGCTTTGCCTGGCCATGATAATCTTGGCCCTGTTTTTAGTATATCAATATAAGAGAAGCGCCCGACAGCCGGTTTTGGATAAAAGCGGTTCTTGACATTTTTATGGCGTTTTGATAGTATACATACATCTTTTTAAATAATTGAAAAATTATGCTCGCAGTAATAAAAACCGGCGGAAAACAATATAAAGTCGAAAAAGGGGACAAAATTAAAATTGAAAAATTGCCCGAAAAAGAGGGCAAGGCTATTAAGTTTGACCAGGTGCTTTTGCTCGCCGACAAAGACGGCAAAGACCTCAAGGTGGGGGAGCCGTTCATCAAAGGCGCGGCCGTTGACGCCAAGATATTGGAGCACGGCAAATCAAAAAAAGTCACGGTCATAAAATACAAGCGAAAAATCAGATACCGGAAAGAGCATGGCCACCGCCAGCAATATACCCAAGTGGAAATTACGAAAATATAAAAAATAAAAAACGCCCAGGTTCGCACGCCTCGGGCGTTTTTTAAATTTTTCCCGTAGAGACGAGGCATTGCCTCGTCTCTAATAAATTAAACCTCCCTCCGCCCCTTCAATGCGTCAGTCAAAGTCACCTGGTCCGCGTATTCAAGCTCCGCGCCCACGGGCAGGCCGCGCGCCAGCTTGGTTATTTTGATTGGATATTTTTTTAGGATTTTCGACAGATGCAGGGTCGTGGTTTCGCCGTCAATGTCCGGATTAAACGCGAAAATAATTTCTTTCGGAGCCGGGGATTGGTTCATTCTTTGCTCCAGTTCTTTAAAACGCAGTTTGTCCGGCGTGATTCCTTCAATCGGTTGGATCAGGCCGCCCAACACGAAATAGAGCCCGTTGTATTCACCCGTGTTTTCAATGGCTTGCATGTCGCGCGGTTCGGATACCACGCAGAGCGCGGATTTATCTCGTTTTTCATTGGCGCAGATTGAGCACGGATCTTTCAGGGTGTGGGTTTGGCAAAGTGAGCAAAAAGTGATTTTTTCATGCAGCTCGCGAAGGCTTTGGGCAAATTGTTCAAGTTCATGCTTGGGCGTTTTAAGCAAATAATAAACAAACCGGAGCGAGGTCTTTGGACCAATGCCCGGCAGTTTATTAAACCATGAAACCAGATTGTGAATGGGTTCGGGAAGATTATTCATAAAGATAAGCCCGGAATATCTTGCATGTTTTTCATTTTATCCATCATCAGTTGTTGCGATTTTTTTACCGCGTCATTGAACGCCTGACTTAGTCCGGATTCCAGCTCCTCGCGCCGGGACAGCAGTTCGGGCTCAACGCTTACATTCAGAACCTCCTGATTTCCGTTCATGTTTATTTTTATCTTTCCGGATTCATCCGTACCTTCAACTCCCTCTGTCGCCAGTGCCTGCTTCATGTCACTAATCGATCTTTGCAAATTTTGTAATTTTTTTATTTTATCAAACATATTTTTTAGAACGGGTCTTTGTCCGCGGGTTGTCCGGGTTGAGCCGCGGCTTCTTTTTTCGGTTCGGACGAGGTTGGCGCTTGTTGAGGCGGCGTTTCCTCGCGATAAGTGCGCTCCAGGCTCCTGAAGGTTGTTCTTTGTTCGTCAAAATAAAGACGCACGATTCCGGTCGGCCCGTTGCGATGCTTGGCGATGTGAATTTCCGCGATATGCCGTTCTTCGGGCGGAATGTCGTCAATTTGATAATTTTTATCAACCGCTTTTCGGTAAATAAACATTACCACGTCCGCGTCCTGTTCAATTGAACCCGACTCTCTAAGATGCGACAGCCGTGGAATAGCCGGTTTTGCCATTTCCACGGCGCGCGACAATTGGGATATGGCAATGACCGGCACGTTTAATTCGCGGGCGATGCCTTTTAGGGCGCGCGTGATTTCCGCGACTTCTTGCACGCGGTTCTCGCTCCTGCTGCGGGATTCCATAAGCTGAAGGTAGTCAACGATAATCAGGCCGAGGTTGTGTTCAATCTGCAGCCTCCGCGCCTTGGTTCTTATTTCCATAATATTCACCATGGCCGAATCGTCAATAAATATCGGCGCTTCGGAAAGTATGCCCAGGGCGTGGCCGATGCGTGGGAAGTCGTCATCGCCCTCGCGTTCGGAAAGTTTGCCCGTCCTCATTTTCCAAAGGTCAACGCCGGCCTCGGCGCAGATTAATCGGTCGACCAGCTGCTCTTTGGACATTTCCAAGCTGAACAAACCGATCGGGATTTTGAGGCGCGTGCCGATGTGTCGCGCCATATCCAAAGCCAGACTGGTTTTCCCCACGCTTGGCCGGGCCGCCAAAACGATCAGGTCGGATTTTTGCAGGCCGGCCAACAGATTATCAAGCTCGGGAAAGCCGGTGGATATGCCGCGCAATTTTCCTTTTTCTCGGTGCAGTTCATCAATTCTTTCAAACGCTTCCGACAGTATATCCTTTATCGGAACAAAGGTTTGTTTTAAATATTTTTGGGACACGCCGAAAAGTTTTTGTTCGGCCTTATCCAGCAGGGCTTCAATGTCCTCGGCTTCATCAAATCCTAGGTTCACGATGTCCGAGGCCGCGGCGATCAAGCGGCGGAGCGTGGCCTTTTTTTGGATAATTTGCGCGTAATGGACAACGTGAGCGGCCGTGGGCACGGTATTGGAGAGTTCCATCAGAAATGAGCGCCCGCCCACCGCCTCCAGCTGCTTGTTCTCTTCCAGCCGATTGCCCATGGTCAAGATATCAATGGGTTCGCGTTTGGAATACAAATCCAGCATTGTCTGAAAAATTTTGGCGTGCGTGTCTTTATAAAAATCGTCAGTAACCACCATGTCAGCCACGCGGATCATGGCGTCTTTATCCAACATCAAAGAGCCCAGAAGAGACACCTCGGCCTCAAGATTTTGTGGTGGTACTTTGTTTAAGATGGCGTCAGTGGGCATAAAATAAATTAGCTATATTATTTTATAACAAATCGTCTGATTTAGCAAGGTAGAATTTTGGCGTAAATCTACATAAAATACACAGGATATACACGCAGGAACAGAACGTCGCCTCGTTGGAACGAGACGATGCCCTGTTCCTGCTGGGAAATAATGCGGAAAAATGGTAAAATATTTACATGAAAAGAGAAAACAAAAGCGTATTTCGCGCCTTGGCCACGTTTATTGGCACGATTATCGGCGTGGGGATTTTCGGCGTGCCTTTTGCCATTTCCCAAGCAGGTTTTTTTATCGGCCTGGTTTATTTGGTTATTTTGGGCGCGGCTTTGTTTATTATCAATTATTTTTATTGCGACGTGGTCGTCAACACCAAAGAGAGGCATCGTTTGGTCGGTTATTGCAAGATTTATTTGGGTCCGTGGGCGCGGCGAATATCGTATTTTTCCCTCACCCTGGGAATGGTCGGCTCAATAATCGCTTACATTATTCTGGGCGGAGAATTTTTGCACGCTCTGGTTGCCCAGTTTTTCGGCGGCACCGTGTTTCAGTATCAAATAATTCTTTTCACTTTCATCGCTTTGGTCGCGCTGGTCGGACTGCGCCTGGTTTCGCGCATTGAAGTGGTGATGACTATTTTTCTTCTTGCGGTCATGAGTTTCATTTTCGTTCAGGGCGTGCCCAAAATCGAGTGGGCCAATCTTTTTTCTTTTGCCGAGCCGCGCGACATATTTCTTCCCTACGGCGTGATATTGTTCGCGTTGGCCGGAACAATCGCCATTCCGGAAATCAGAGACGTGCTCAAGGGCTACGCGCGCGACATGCGCCGCGTGGTCAGGTGGGGGACATTGATTCCGCTTTTTTTAACCGCCATATTTTCCTTGGTCGTGGTCGGCGTGACCGGCACGGCAACTTCGCCGGAATCAATCATCGGCTTGGCTCGCGCTTTGGGCCCGTGGATTTTATACATCGGCGCGTTGTTCGGCTTTTTGGCCATTACCACCAGCTTTCTTGTTTTTGCCGTGCATCTTAAAGAAAGCTTTATTTATGATTTCAAGGTGGACAAATACTTGGCCTGGTTTATCGCCGTGTTCACGCCACTAGCCATATTTTTAATCGGTTCGCGCGACTTTATCAATGTCATCAGTTTTACCGGCGCCATCTTCGGCGGATTTAATTATATTTTAATCACTCTGCTTTATTTAAAAATCCGCGCCAAGAAAAAAACTAAGTTTCCGGTAATTCGCTGGCCGCGGATTATTCCTTACGCCCTGATGGTGATATTTTCTTTGGGCATTGTTTATGAGGTGGTTTATACTTTTATAAGGTGAATCTTATTTATTTTTTGAATCAATGTGATGTCAACAAATTTTTGGGATGAGACGGTCCTAGAATATTCTAAAGCAAAAGAAGGATTTTATCGTTCCGAAAAGGATATCCCCAGAAGAAAATTATGTTCAGGTTTAGATTTGGCTAAATTGGGATCAAAGACAATTTTAGATGCCGGATGTGGAACAGGGGAAGATGTGCATTATTTTCATAAGTTTGGCGCGAGTGTTTATGGCGTTGATTGTTCAGAAAAAATGATATCCCTTGCTATAAAAAAACTTCCTAAATTAAAATCTCAATTTTCAGTCCAAGATCTTGAAGCAACAAATTTTCAGAATAATTTTTTTGACATTATTTATAGCAGATATGCGATGCACTGTTCGGATAATTTAGAGAGACTCTTTAATGAGTTTTCGAGAATACTGAAGCCGAAGGGAATGTTGTTAATTCTTGTCGCTCACCCATTGCTGGGTTTCCTTTCCAAAAAGACAAAGGACTACTATAAAAAGGAAGCCTATAAATTAAAAATTTTTGATAAAAAATTTTCGGCAATATCTCCGTCGCATAATTTTTCAGAGTATCTTAATGAAAAAATATTGCGAAAATTTGAGTTATTGGATTTTTATGAGAGTGAGGAAACGGTGCAATCAAGGGAAAACAAATTGCCTTGGGTTGTGCCGGATTTTTTGATACTAAAGTTCAGAAAGAGATGATCGGCGAATAAGTTATTTTGTCGATTCTATAAAGTTGGGAGGGAAAATTAGTTATTCTGCGCCAGCCGCACCATATTTTGAAGCAACATGGCGATGGTCATCGGACCGACGCCGCCGGGCAAGCAGGCATAAAAGCCTGTTTTTTTGTAACTTTTTTTGATGATAGGTGTATGATAGTTAACCAACAAATTTTAAAATTATTTTTTTCGGGCGCGGATTATTTGATTATAATTTAGATTTTTTATTGCCAATATGCATATAGTGAAAAAATTCAATCGTTTTGAGCTCAAATATGTTTTGCCCTATAAAACCGCGGTTCAGCTTAAAAATGGCATATTAAAATACGCGTTGCCCGACCCCTATGGCGATGGCCGGGGCAAATACACGATTACCAGTTTATATTATGACAGCCCGGACCATCGATTTTTTTGGGAAAAGGTTGACGGCATTAAATATCGCAGAAAATTGAGAATACGATGGTATGAGACCGAGGAGCGCTTGAAAGAGGATTCAATTGTTTTTTTGGAAATTAAACAGAGAGTTGACCGGGTCACTCAAAAAAGGCGGATACCTTTGAAATATAAGGACGCTCTTTTATTTTGTCGCGAGGGGATTATTCCAAAATATGAGCCCGAAGACGAGGCCACGGTTGAAGAGATGTATTCATTGCTTAAATTGTATGATCTTAGGCCGACTGCCATCACAACCTATGAACGCCAGGCGTTCGTGGGCGCGGACTATGACATGGGCCTGCGCATTACTTATGATAGCCATGTCGCGTATAGATTAAGAGACTTGGATCTCAACGCCGGAACATACGACGGTTTTATCGTGCCACCGAATTTTATCATCATGGAAATAAAAACCAACGACCGAGTGCCGTATTGGGTCACCGAATTGGTGGCCGAAAATAATTTGCAGCTTATTCGCGTGAGCAAGTATTGTCAGGGGCTGGAAAGAGCTTCAGCCATGAATTATCATTAATTAATATTTAATAATAAAAAATTATGGAAACGCTACAACAACTGCAGGAGTTTTTTCAGGTCCAGGACCTAACCGGAACTTTTTCCATGGCCGACGTGGCAATCGGCCTGGTCCTAAGTTTTGTTTTAAGCGCGTTAATCGGTTTGCTCTACAAAAAAACGCACAAAGGGACCTCTTACACGCAGAGCTATGTGTGCACGCTGGTAATCACCTGCATGGTGGTCACGATTATCATGCTGATTGTCGGCTCAAACATCGCTCGGGCGTTCACCCTGGTCGGCGCGCTTTCAATTATCCGTTTCAGAAACGCGATAAAAGAAACGCGCGATGTCGGTTTTATCTTTTTCACCATGGCGATCGGCATGGCGGCCGGCACAAAATTTTATTTATTGGCCATAATCGCCACCGCGGTAATCAGCTTGGTAGTCCTTATCATGAACCGCTTCAATTGGTACGCCCGTCCGGTCAGTAGCCAGGTTCTCAAAATTCAGCTTAAAAACGGGGTTGATTTTGAAAAGTTGTTTGACGGCGCGTTTGTCAAATACACGGCCATGTCCGACCTGATCAGTGTTGACTCCATTCGGGCCGATTCCCTCACCGAGCTTGTCTATAACGTTCAATTGAAAAAGAAAGTTAATAAACAGGAATTTATTGCCGCGATTAAAAAATTGAACGACAACCTCGCCGTCAACCTGCTGACCGGTTATAACGCGGTTGATTTATAACATGAGTATCGCTTTCAGAAGACATTTTTGGCTTGTCATTGTTTTTGCCTTGGTCATAGGCGCTTGTTTGCTGATTGGCTCAACACGCGTCATCTCTTATAATTTCGGCGAAGGAAAAGACGTGGATATAAAAGGAAGAAATTATGACAATGAAATATATCTGTTCGACGATTCGGTGGCGCATAAAATTGAAATTGGCTTGAATCAAGAAGATTATGACGAGATGGTCAGGACTTACCAAGAAACCGGTGAAAAAGAATATTTTCTGGCCGATGTCACCATTGACGGAGTGACGGTTCCGGATGCAGGCGTGCGATTAAAAGGAAATTTAACGCTTCGTCAGACATTGGGAGGAAGCGGCAATGGGCAGGACATGCCCGGCCGAGATGATATGCCGCAAGGAATCTTTCAAGGGGACGGGGAAAATCAAGCCGAGGGAATGCGGAATATGGCGAATTTGCCAATGCCGGCGGGCATGGATCTTCCGGACAATTGGCAAGAGATGAGCGACCAGGAGCGCCGCGCTTTTATGGAAGAAAATGGCCTGTTCGGGAACGGGATGGGGCGCGCGCCAATGGGCGGAATGGGCGGCCAGGGCAATGGCGGCAACCCGCCGTTTTTAATTAAAATCGACCAGTTCGTTGCCGGGCAAACCTATCAAAATTTCGCCGAAATCGCCGTTCGTCTGGGAAGCGACGAGTCGCTCCTGGGCGAGCCCGTGGCTTTTTACATTCACGAAACGCTCGGCCAGATTGTTCCCAAAACCGCTTACGCGATTGTCCGAACAGCCGAAAATGAACCGAGCTTGTATGTTATTTGCGAGCACATTGATGAGAAATATGTTGAAAAATATTTTCCCGATTCGGACGGGATTTTATATAAAGCGGGCAATTTTGTCGGATTTGAATATAAGGGAGACGACCCGACTCTTTACGCTGAAATGTTTGAGCAAAAAACCAATGTCAATGATGATGATTTGGCGCCCTTGATAAGATTTATGAAATTCGTGAGCGAATCAGGGGATGAGGAATTTGAAAATGAACTGCCAAATTGGCTTGACATGGATTCTTTTATCCGCATGATGGCGCTGGACAATCTTTTGTCAAACAACGATTCCTTTGTCGGCATGGGCAGCAATTTTTATTTGTATTATGATAAGAATACTGAAAAATTTACCATGTTGTCCTGGGACATGAATTTGGCCATGGGCGGTATGGGCGGCATGATGAGGGGCGGGGACCAGCAAGCCCAGCAAGGCGAAGCCGCGCCGGCTGACGCCGACAACGGGGATAACGCGGTTCCGGACCAAGCCCAAGAAAAAAGACAGGAAATATTTGAACAGTGGCTGGAAGAAGGCGGTTTTGACGCAGAAGACCAGCGGAATATGGCTGATTTTCCCGGAGGCGGGCCGGGTGGCCGCGGCGGTGAGAACACCTTAAAAGAACGCTTCTTCGCCAATGAAAAATTTTCCCAAATGTATGACGCCGAATACGAAAGGTTGGAGCAAATGATTTTTAATCAAGTCTGGGTATTGGGAAAAATTAAACAACTGGCTCAAGTTTTTACCGACTACAACGCCGAGCATAATATAACGGAACAAAGCAAGTACGACGCCGGAGTGGAAAGAATGCAAACCTATATTGAAGAGAAGCAAGGCGAATAAAAAAATCCCGCGTTTATTTTGCTCGGGATTTTTTGGATGATATTATTTTGCCAACCGCACCAGATTTCGCAAAAGCATGGCAATGGTCATTGGGCCGACGCCGCCGGGCACGGGTGTGATCCACCCGTTTTTTTGTTTTGTGGATTCAAAATCAACATCTCCGACCACGCGCTCGCCAACCCGCGTGGTACCGCAGTCAATCACAATTGCCCCGTCTTTGAGCCATTCTCCTTTGATAAAATTAGGTTTTCCCGTGGCTGTGATGGTAATGTCGGATAAGCCGATAGTTTCCTCAATATTTTCAAACGGTGGAAGTATAATTTTTACCTCACCGCCCTTGGCTTGCAGTATTTTTGCGAGCGGCGCGCTAAAGATTTCACTGTTCGCGATTATTGAAATTTTTTTACCACTCAAGTCGGCGCCGGTTGATTTGATTAATTCCAATATCGCCATATAGACCGGTGGAATCATCGCGGCCTGGCCCTGGTCCAAGAGAGCGATATTTTCCGGATGAAAGCCGTCAACGTCTTTTTTCGGCACAATGCTCTTGATTATCAAATCCTTGTCAAAATGAGAGGGCAGGGGAAGCTGTACCAAAATGCCGTGGATGTCATCCCGCTGATTAAGCTTCTCTATCAGGTCAAGAATTTTTTCCGGCGGTTCGGTGTGAAAATATAAATATTTTTCAAAATGAATTCCCGCTTCAACGCAGGCTTTTTCTTTTTTGCCAACATAAATGTGGCTGGCCGGGTCGGCGCCAACCAAAATCACGGCCAAGCCCGGAATGAAGCCGAGGTCATGGATTTGGGTTTTAATGTCTTGCCTAATTTTTTTGGCCAATGCCAGGCCGACAATTATTTGCATAAATGGTGAAAGTATTGCTTGAGATTTTAATATTTTAACTCCGGATAAATAGGAAATCGTTCGGTCAGCTCCTTGACATCATTTCTTATTTTTTCCAATTCCGCGTCATTATCGTAATTATTCAGCGCCTGCTCAATCCACGCGGCGATCTGCTTCATTTCATCTTCTTTCATGCCGCGCGTGGTAATTGCCGGCGTGCCGATTCTAATGCCTGACGGGTCCATGGGCGAGCGCGTGTCGTCCGGAATCATGTTTTTATTTACCGTGATGCCGGCTTTGTCCAGGGCTTGTTCGGCCTGCTTGCCGGAAATGCCTTTTGGCGTCACGTCCAAAAGCAAAAGGTGGTTATCGGTTGTCCCGAAACAAATTCTAATATCTGTTTTTTTAATTTCTTGCTCAAGAACTTTGGCGTTTTTCTTGACCTGCTTGATATATTCTTTAAATTCCGGCTGTAGAGCCTCCTTAAAAGCCACGGCCTTGGCCGCGATATTGTTTTCATGCGGACCGCCCTGCAAACCAGGAAACACGGCCTTGTTAATTCGTTTGGCAACGTCTTGGTCTTTGCACATAATCATGCCGCCGCGCGGACCGCGCAAAGTCTTGTGCGTGGTCGTGGTAACAATATCAAACAGGGGACAGGGATTGTTCATTTCCCCGGCCGCGATCAATCCGGCGATGTGGGCGATGTCGGCCATGGTGTAGGCTTCTACTTCCTGCGCGATTTCATGGATTTTTTGAAAGTCAATTTCCCGCGAATAGGCGCTGTAGCCCATCAAAATCATTTTGGGTTTGAATTTAACAGCCAGGTCATGAATGCCGGTATAATCAATCAGCCCGTCAGTTGTGGTGCGGTAGCGTTTAAAATCAAAAATCTTGGACATAAAAGTCACCGGACTGCCGTGCGTCAGATGGCCGCCGTGCGAAAGGTCCATGCCCAGAATGACGTCCCCGGGTTCAAGCAGGCCGAAATACGCGGCCATGTTTGCCGGCGCGCCCGAAAGGGGCTGAACATTGATATAATTGGCGCCGAACAATTCTTTGGCGCGCTCAATCGCCAGCGTCTCAATCTCGTCAATGAATTCGCATCCGCCATAATATCTTTTTCCCGGATATCCTTCGGCATATTTATTTGTCGCCACCGAACCCAATGCCTCAAGCACGGCCAAGGAAACAAAGTTTTCTGAGGGTATCATTTCCAGAGTGTGGCGCTGCCGCTCAAGCTCTCTTTGCAATGACCGGGCAATGGGTAAGTCAATTTTTTGTAGATTTTCCATAATAATTTTATATTTTATTTTAAGAATTTTTAGGAAGACAGGGCTTGGCAATCTTTGACCAATGTGCTAGGATATTTCAATCTGCTCATGACGGGTAGATTAATGACAAAGGGTTGCAGTGAGCCCTAGAAAGGAGAATCACGGTGATTAAGAGAGCAAGCATACTTTTTCAGACTCGATTGAGGAAAGCGATGGAAGGGGGTGCTACATTGCGAGGCAGCCGCGGGATGCAGGAGGCGTTAACCTTTATTCATGAGGTTAACATGTACAATCTGGACTATGAAGGCCTGGCCCCGATTGTTGTAAAGTGGTCCAACATGAAATTAGATCCCGAGGACATCATGCGGGCATTATGCTTAGCCACGCGAATCCAAGCAGTGGTGTCACTTTATCCCAGTCCAACGGACCAGTATATACTCGTAGAGCATGGGTTTTATAGAAGAGGGCAGAGGGGAATGTTCTACGGTGTACGTATTGCGTTCAGTATTCCTAGCGGTGAAGCTAAGAGAATTTCTATATGGGAAAAAAGATGGGAAAAATATAGGGCATGAGAAAAATATAGGGATTGTCGTCCGTTGTGTCTAAAATTAGCGTCGACAAAAAGCACCTTATTCTATGGCTAACAGTTATTTATGAGCTGTTAGCTTTTTTAATTAAAAATCAGCTATTTAATTAGTGTACCCCGCACCAGATCCATATCTGGTGCGTGTTGTGCTTTGCCCTGACATTATAACCCCAACAAACGGTTGACGCCAACCCTGGTTCAGGATCGGTGCAGGGCGCAGCCCCAGTCATTCGACGGGGCACGGCTAAAAAGGCGCAATAATTAAATAGCTGATTATTTGTGCTCCAAAGATTCGTAAATCATGGATTCATAATAGCACGGTTGGATAAATTGGTAAAGGGGAGTGAGTGGTGGCAGGATTCTAATCGTATTGCCCCACCCTTGAGCAAG
>JAHJFT010000109.1 GCA_018824325.1 Patescibacteria group bacterium | reverse complement strand
GTCTTGATGTATTTTACTTTATCGGTCGGCACCATGCCCAGGCTTTTAACCCGCTCTTGAATATTGTTCAACGCCTGCAATTCAGTAACCTCCAACTCCAGTTTGTTATTGGCGTCTTCCACTTGTTGGATTTTCTTTTCCAGGTCCCGCATTTTATACCCCTTGGTCGTAGCTTGGTTAACTTCCATTAAATAAAAAAGTCCGACCACCGCGATGCAGACAATTACGACAATATTCAGATAAACTGGGGTCGCGATAAATCGGCGCAGTTTGCCCGGCTCTTTTGCGTGCTTGGTAATTTTTGCGAGTCCTAAAAATGGAGACATATTTTTTTTATTTTTGTTTTTGTATTGCTCTTAGTTTGGCGCTGCGGGCGCGCGGATTGTTTTCAATCTCCGGCTCGCTCGGCCGGATTGGTTTTTTGGTTAAAATTTTAACCAAGTCTTGCTTGGCCCAATCTTTGAAAAGATGCTTAACAATTCTGTCTTCAAGCGAATGAAACGAGATGGCGACTATTGTGCCGCCCGGCTTGAGCGCGGCGAGCGCTTTGGGCAAAGCCGCCTCAATGGCTTCAAGTTCGGCATTGGTTTCAACGCGCAGGGCTTGAAACACGCGCGTGGCAAAATGAATGCGCGAACGCAGATATGACGCCGGAACGGCTTGACCGATGACGCGCACCAATTCTTGCGTCATGGCAATGGGCGATTTTTTTCTGGTTTGCACAATCTGGCGGGCGATTTTCAACGCATACCTTTCCTCGCCGTATTGCCGGAAAATTCGGACCAAATCTTTTTCCACGTACATATTAACAATATGCGCGGCGGTCAATTCTTGCCGCCGGTCAAAACGCATGTCTAACGGTCCGGACGCATGGAAACTAAAACCGCGCTCGGGGTCTTGAATTTCGGCAGATGAAAAACCAAAGTCAAATAAAATGCCGTCAGGCTTAGAAGCTGTATCAACATATTTGTCTAAGTTCGCGAAATTATCATTAATTAATTGTATTCTTTCACCAAATTTTGAAAGGAATTTTCGCGCCCGGTTAAGCGCTTGTTCATCTCGGTCAAAGCCGACCAGCTTTCCGCGAGGCGCGGTTTTGTCAAGAATCACTTCCGCGTGTCCGCCGTCGCCGATAGTGCAGTCAATAAAATTCTGATTGGGCTTGGGGCCAAGAAATTCAATTGCTTCTTTAGCGAGTGCGGGTAGATGTCTTGTATGCTTTTGCATGGATAAATGAAATTGAAAATTAGAAACTGGAAACTGGTAATGGAAAATAGAAATTAGAAATCGGTTATTTCCATTTTCTAATTTCCAGTTTCTATTACTAATTTCTAATTTCCATACAGCCAATTTCTTTTTTTTGTAAAAAGCTTTTAGCTTCTCTAAAATCAAATACTCAATATTTTAAACACCCAGCTCGCCTAATTTTTCCGCAATATCGGATGACGATTGCTCAGTTTGTTTTGAATAGTTTTCCCATTCAGCAGAGTCCCAGATCTCCAAACGATTATATAATCCGGCAACAATAACTTCTTTGTTAAGGCCGGCGTATTTGCGGAGATATTCCGGGATGTTTATTCTGCCCTGCTTGTCTGGGATAAAGTCCATTGCTCCGGCCAGCATAAGCCGCGCGAATGCCCGGGCTTTGGCCTGAGAAATGGGTAAATTAGTTAATTTAACGGCCAATTTTTGCCATTCTTGCATGGAATATACAAACAAACATTTGTCCAATCCCCTGGTCACGACCGCGCCCTTGGCCAGGTCCTTTCTAAATTTCACGGGCATGGCCAAACGGCTTTTTTCGTCTATGTTGTATTTAAATTCGCCAATAAACATAAGTGCTTTAAAATCATCAAAGTTATCCACAGATATGTTGATTTATCCCCACAGTCCTCCACATCTCCCCCTTACAATCACATTATACCCCACCAATCCCCATACGTCAATCTTATTTTGGCAGATTCTACCAAATTTGTGGATAAACTATAAACAATTTCGAATTTTAAAGTATGAATTTTGATTCAAGTCGGAATTCTTAATTCTAAATTTAAAATTGAATCAAAATTCAAAATTCGAAATTAAAAAAAGCATCCTTATTGAGGATGCTCTAAGAAAGCACTGGCCTTGGGCTTATATTGGTTCAACGTATAGAACGGCTGAACAAGATGCCGCGGGCTGGCTTATGACCAATCCGTCAATTAAAGTGTGCGTAGCTGCGTCACCCGGATTATTCATGATGGTCTTTTGCGTAATTTCATGGGTCTGGGCCACCTCATCAATGCCGGCGGCTAAACCCGTGTCGCATTGGTGCCCGGTTACCACCACTTGTACTATTTTGTCAGGCACCAGCTCTTTGATTTCATACAAGGGCTTTTCCGCGGCCCGGGCCATAAGATTATCTTCAACTATGTCGGCGGGTGTGTTTATTTTTATGGGCTTTTGCTTCATCCCGGGACTTTGCGACAAGATTATAAAGAACACGCCCAGTGTGGTGAGGACAATGACCGCGTAGAGTTGCCATTCCGGTGTTCTTTTTTTTCTCCTCTGCTTCGGGTCAATCAGTATTCTTCTGGACGCTCTTCTGGATATTTTTTCCTCCATGCTTTGTCCTCCATGCGTTTAAGGGTTAAGGAGCTCTTGATGTCTTATGCTAGCAAATGTGATGGAAGATGTCAAGGGACTTTGAATTTTGAATTTCCAATTTCGATTCAAGTCAGAATTCTGAATTCTTAATTTTAAATTTAAAAAAAGCATCCTTGGGATGAGGATGCTTCAAGAAGTGGGACGGACCAAAAGACTTTTTAGTCTTGGTCGTCGGTTGATTTTACGGGTTTGGCCAGAGCCACCACCACAAGATTTAGAACTTCGGCCTTTTCCTGTTCCGAAAGTTCACGCACCCAGGGATTCTGACTTATCCAGTCACGCACTAGCGCGGTAGGCGCCTCAATCACCATACCCTTGGAAAGGTATTTTTGTTGATTGAGTCTGGCTTTGCGCCGTAGTTCCCTGAGCAATCCATTGCGTTGTGTTGTGTTTGCCGCGTGTTTCATTTCAGCACCTCCCTATGATAGCGGCTGCGTTATTGCAACCTTCTTGTGGTGGCGCCAAAACCCGTGTCAGAATAAAGGCCATGGTTGATGGGAATCTTCTTTTTCAACCCGAAACGGCTCAACAAGAAATATTACCGGACCTTGATACTCGTCATGAATGTCAAGAGGATAGATTCCTTTAATATCATGCCCCCTTTTGTACAGCTGGCCTTCAATTTCTGTTAAATACTGTTTTATTTTATTCGGTGAATTGGGCGTGGCCACAAAAACATGCGCCTCTCCTCGATCTGCAAGCTTATACGGCTTTTCCGCGGCCTGGATTGTGGGCTCTGATGATATCATGGATCCTGCTATATGGTTATCATAATAATCCCTCAGGGATTGAGATTGGCTCAAGATCAATCCGATGACTGAAAGTCCAACGAACATAATGAGCAGTATAATGGGGGCGTTTGACTTTCCTTGATTCTCGTCCTGTTTGTCAAAGTAGTTGAGTATATATTTTTGATATGGATCCCAATATGGCTCGATTAGCTTTTCTTCGCGTCTTGTTTTTTTCATTTCTTCCTCTCCGTAAAGTTGATTGTTAATAGTACAAAATAGGATATTGCAATATAGCACACAAACCGTATCCTGTCAAGGCCGTGGCCAGAATTTTTAATTTCTAATTTCCAATTTTGATTCAATTTTAAATTCAAAATTTATAATTCTGAATTGGATCGAAATTGGAAATTCAAAATTCAAAATTGCTTTAGCTGTTTTCTAAATAACTCGGCAACTGTTCGGTGGCGATATCCCAAAAAGCAAGAAAGCTGGCCAGCCAATCGCGCAACAAAAACCAGCCGCCTCGGTCATAGGATTGAAAATTGGACTCAATGCCCCAAGCGTCTAAGCCCACTTTATTGCAAAGATACAGAGCGCGCGGCAGATGAAAGCCCTGGGTAATAAGCACGACCTTGTCTTGGCCAAGTTCGTTTTTAAGCCGATAACAACTGTCATGGGTACGCGCGTTGTTGCCATCAGCAATTAAAACTTCGTCCGGCACGCCCAACTCGTACATATAGCCGACCATGGCGGCGATTTCGGGCTGGGCCCAGCGGCCGTCGTCTCCGCTTAAAATAATTTTTTCCGCCTTGCCGGCGTACCAAATGTCCGCGGCCAGGCGCAGGCGGTCTTCCAAGGCCTGGCTCGGCGTCTGGTCGCGCTTCACGCTCGCGCCAAGCACCACGACCATTGATTGTTCGGGCACGTCCTCAATTTGCGCGTAGATTTTGTCCCGATACTCCATCCTCACGGACACGATAATGCCGATGACGACCAGACCGACCACGGTGATTAACGAAATTATAATTTTAAAAAATGTTTTCATGATGCTTGATTCATAATTCTATTGTTTGCTTGTACGTGGGCACCATTGCCTCGCTGCCCAGTTCGTCTCTGATTCTGGCGGACAAAGCCCGCGCCGCGGCTTCGTCCCCGTGCACGCAGAAGATCTTCTCGGGCAGGGATGAACTCCGCTTGGTCCAGGAAATCAATTTTTCCTGGTCCCCATGCGCCGAGTAAGCGTCAAGGCTGGTGACTTCGGCTTTGACCGCCACCGGGTGATGAAATATTTCCACGGTTTTGGCGCCTTCCTTCATTCTCCTTCCCAAAGTGCCATGGGCCTGGTACGCGACAATGAGCAGGCAATTTTTTTCATCGCTCAAATATTTTTCCAAATGATGCTGAATGCGGCCGCCATTCATCATGCCGCTGCCGGCGATGATTATTTTGGGAGCGTCAACCCCGTTAATTGTTTTTGACTCGTCCACGCTTAGAGTTTCGTGAAAATTGGGAAAATCAAAAATATCATCCCCGCTCTTGACCAGGCCAAGGGCTTCAAAATCATAATATCTGATGTACTCGCGGTACACGTCAATCGCCCGAATGGCGAGCGGACTATCCAAAAAAATTGGCACCGACGGAATCTGCTTGTTCTCCACCATGGTATTCAGCTCATATAAAATCTCCTGCGTGCGCTCAATGGAAAACGCCGGAATCATGAGCACGCCTCCCCTTTTGATAGTCTTTGTTAAAATTTCCTTAAGCATTTTGGCGCGTCCGGCCGCCGGCTCGTGCAAACGGTCGCCATAAGTTGATTCAAGCAGCATGAAATCGCATTCGGGCCGCGGCATGGTGTCTTTGATGATGGGCACATTGTCGCTGCCGATGTCGCCGGAAAAAATTATTGTCTTGCCTTCGGCCTTGATTCTGACGAAAGACGAACCAAAAATATGGCCGGCGTCAAAAAATTCAATAAACACGCCGTCTTCGGGTTCAATCACCCGCCGCAATTCAACCGGATTAAAAAGATTGACCGCACGCTTCACGTCGGGCTCGTGATACAGGGTTTCGTGGCCGTATTTTTCCAAATTCATTTTCATGACATGAACCGAATCCTGCCACATAATTTCGCAAAGCCGGCAAGTGGGCACGCTCGCGTAGATCGGCCCGCGAAAACCCTCCTTGACCAGTTTGGGCACGCGGCCGGTATGGTCCATGTGCGCGTGCGTTAAAACAAGCCAGTCAATTTCGGTCGGGTCAAAATCAAAAGGCTCATGGTTGCGCAAGTCGGAATAGCGCTCGCCCTGAAACATGCCGCATTCAACAAGAAATTTTTTATGGGCCGCCTCAACCAGGTAGCACGAACCCGTGACCTCGCCGGCCGCGCCCAGGAAAGTTATCTTCATAAAAAAATGATGCTCCTTGACATTGTGCGTATGTTATGTTACACTTAAAGTAGAATTACGACGAAAAGGCACTTCCCTGGGTTCCGTCCCTTGGCGGTGCTTTTTCATTTTATATACTCCAATTTTCTCCTCAAATTATTCATAAAATCCAACTTTTCTTTGGCTGTTTTAGTCAACAATACTGAACATTTATCACGATTAGGGCTAATAACCAGTTTTAGCTTATTTTTTTTATATAAATATTCAACCAAGCAATAAAAATCCCCGTCACTCGTTACTACTACGGCTTTATCATATTGGCTAAAGTCAATCATGGCTCTTAAAACTAGATCGGCATCTACATTGCCCTTTACCTCACCATTTTTATTTTTTAACACGGGTCTAAAAATCAAAAAATAACCGGCCTCCTGCAAAACGCGGTATAAATTTTGATTTTCCGGCAAATATCCAATGAATACATAGGCTTTTCTCACTCCGTATTTTTCTCTTAGATAGACCCTGAATTTTTGCCAATCCAGCTTCCAATTTAATTCCCGTACCCCTAAATTTACATTTTGACTATCTATGAAGGCAAAATTATTTTCTTTGATTGTCATAGAAATCTTAAATGTCTGTTCACATTTTACCATTTTGAGTGCAATAAAAAAAGCAGTGCTCGTGCACTGCAAGGAAAGGATTGTGGCCGGCCAAAGTCGGCTGGCAAGGTATCATTCAATGAGCGTTTTGTGAAGCCGCTTGTCCTTGAGTCGGGCTCTTTTTCTCTGGCGCCGCAGCTGGTCGCGCTTGCCCAAGTAGTGGGAGTCGGGCAGTCGGCGGAACATTTGCGGCGGCTGGGAAGGCCGGGACTGGGATTCTACTGATTTCATGAGTTCGGCTTGCTCACCTGTGTCTTTCATGCTTCCTCCTAAAATGTG
>JAHJFT010000108.1 GCA_018824325.1 Patescibacteria group bacterium | reverse complement strand
CAATTGATTAACAGTCTCAGCCGGAGGCTGATCCGCCTTTGGCGGAAACTGCTTTTGAAAAAATAGAGCGCCCAGAGCTCCGGGGGTGGGATTCGAACCCACGACCAATTGATTAACAGTCAACTGCTCTGCCACTGAGCTACCCCGGAGCTCTGTGCGCTAATATTATTTTTTTATATCATCTAACCATTTTCGACCTTGCCCTGATTTCAAAAAATGCTCTCTTTTTATTGCTTCTGTTTTAGTTTTATAAAACTCAGAGTAAATTAATTTAAATGGGCCGTTTTGTCTAGTCCACTTATTGCAGCCTCTATTATGCTCCTTCAATCTTAGAAACTTGTCTTTACCGGTATGCCCAATATATCTCTTATTGTTTCTTAAGCTTTTTAATACGTAAACTACGAACATATTTTTAAACAGCCCCAGCCGGAGGCTGGTCCGCCTTTGGCGGAAACTGCTCTGCCACTGCCCTGCCTACGGCGGGGTCCGCCTCTGGAGGGAGCTACCCCGGAACGAGTATCTAGTGTCTAGTATAAAAATCTTGTAATTTAGGCATATCATACTATAAAATTGTGTTTTGGGCAATAGTCGAGATTGGGGCCCAAAAATAGGGAGCGCGGTCCCTATTTTTTCTATTTAATGTTTACTGGGTTATTTCCACGGCTGGCTCGCTCGGCTCAATGGCCGGGAAGTCTCCCTGCACGCTGGCCGCGATGTCAACCATGAACGCCTGTTCGGGCGGCAGCAGCCTGCCCCTGATACGATACTTGCTGTCTTGTTTTATTTCCTCGCCAAGCGTGTGCTGTACAATGACTTGGCCGGACTGGTAATATCTTTCTCCGCTCACCGGCTCCTTGGCCACGGAATAATACGGTTTAAGACAAGCTTCGCAAACCGCGCCCGGCGGGCAGGGCGGACACTCATACGCGTACACCACATACCCTTCAAACTCAACGCACTGGTCATAATACAGAGGCCATTCGCCGTAAAGATCACCAACCTTGGTAAATTCTTCGCACTCGCCCTTATCAACAATATCAACCGCGTCTCCCCCGCTTTGTCCCTGGCCTGGCAAATCCGGCACCGTATCCACCGCGTCGTCTTTATATAAATAATAGCCCGCGCCCGCCAAAGCAATGACCGCCAGCGCGATGATAATCACGATAAGCGATTTTTTCATATTTTTTTCTTAATTATTGATTAAAAATCAAAAAGCAATGTTTCTGGCCCGGGACAAAGGCGCAATTTGGTTCTATTCGCAGCATGTCCGAGTCAAGTTTAAGAATTTCGTAATGCTCGGCCATGCGGTCGCGCAGTTCCTGGTCGTCAGAACCGCAGGCCGCGTCAAAGCTCACGCCCTGGCCCATGAATTTCACCTCTCCATCCACAATCTTAAGCACGGCCGGCCATTCCGGGCCGAGCGCGGCGACGCAGACATTTTCTTGCGCCAGGGTCGCGCCTTGGGCAGCCGATTCAATGGAAAATGAAATCCAGTACGGCGGGGTTTTAATGCCTTGGCTGGCAATGATTTGGCCGGTTTCCCGAGCCTGGACAAGCGCCATGCTTATCTTCTGCTCCACCGTGGCGCCGGTATCAAGCGAGCTGTCCGACTGGCCGCTTTGCCACCAAAAATACACGCCAACGCCGATTCCAATGATAATTAAAACAATGATTAAGCTGATGATATTTTTCTTCATGGTGATTTTATGCTTTTATCTTACCCGGCCGGCTGGAATTGAATGGTTTCCAGCAGATGATTGAGATTGGACAGCTGGTTAAAGTATTCGGGTTCGCGGCCGGTGTAATTTATGCGGATAATCTTGCTGTTGAGCGGGAAATACACGCTGATGGCCGGTCCGGCTTCAACCGGGCCCGGAACCGGGTCATGGGTTTCTTTGACCGCGTCAACGCCGGCGATTGTGATTTCCTCGGTCTGCATGATATTTTTTTCCGGTCCTTCGGAAGCGCTCCACTCAATCCATTCATCCAGGGTAAGTCCCTCGTCATTGGCCAAAACAAACATTTCAATTCGCGCGCCCAAGGACACGCCGCCCATGGGAGGTTCCTCATCCTTGCTGCTGAAAAAAATCGCGGTTGAATCCGCCTCGCCGAGCAAGTACCAATTGGCCGGATATTCTAAATTAAATCCGTATAAATCATTGGCATAGACTTTGTAATCCGACGAGCTGGGCTGGACTATCTCGTTGTTTCCGGCGCCGTTATCCGGTGGGGCGACCGCATTTCCATTATCCGGCTCGGGCGGAAGTACTACGCCGTTGTCCGGCGTTTCGCCGCATTGGGCGTTGACTAAAACCAGACCGGCCAATATCAAAAACACGACAAGCAATAATGCTTTTTTCATTTTTTTTATTTAATTATTAATGAGTTTTTACAACTCTATTTTTTTGATTTTCTTCTTCGCCTTTTTACCGCCTTGACTATCTTAACGATAATATAGACGATGATGGCCAAAGGTATTACGTAAAAGGCCAGCCAGATGAGAAGGTCAACCAACCCTTGAAAAAATCTGATCGCCGAGGTAAAAGCCAGCTTAATTGTGGTCACCGGCTTCCACTCGCCCGTGGGAATGGAGAGAGTTGGCTCTTCGGACAGATTGACTTGAATGGTGGACATGTCGGTCAGATCGGTCAAATATTTCATTCGGCCCTCAATCAGCTCAATATCCTCGCGCACGTCAAAAAGATAGTCGTTCACGTCCAAGATGTCTTGAATATCGGTCGCCTTTTGCAAAACTTTTTGATACTGCTCCTCTTCCAGGCGAAGATTTTCCAGCCGCGATTCCATGTCAACAAATTCCTCGGTCACGTCAACGCCGGAAACGCTTTCTTCTTCCACGGACTTGGCCAGCGCCTTAAGCTGGGTTAAAACCTGTTCGAAATCATTGACCGGCACGCGAATCGTGATTGTGCCGTACTGGGTTTTATCATCGCGCGTGTATATATTTGAATCCGAAATAAAGCCTTGTTTTTGGGTGACAAGTTGAGTGACGCTTTCAACGGTCTGACTCACTTTTCCCACCACTAATTCCATGTACGCGCTTTTGACTACTTTTTGTTCGGTTTTTTGTCCCTGGCCCGAGATTATGGGAGCGGATTCGCGAGGCGCGGCTTCTTCCATCACATCCTCTTTCATCATATATCCGGCTGAAGGCGCTTCCATGGCCGCGTAAGAAGGTTCATCTCCATAATAATCCTCATCATAACTATACGAATCATAACCCTTGTCCGCAAAGCCGAATAAATTATCGCTCTGCGCCATCTCATTGGCCGCGCGATTGGCCAGGATGAGCCCGGCAACGAATAGGATTATCAGTACACCGACAATGATGCCGATAATCCAGAAAAGCTTTTTGTGTTTCATATGTTTTTATTTTTAATTAATT
>JAHJFT010000107.1 GCA_018824325.1 Patescibacteria group bacterium | reverse complement strand
GAGAACCGTTGTCTGCGCGTTTCTAAAACCATGCTCCCGGCCTCTCTGACAAACCACCTCCCACGCGTTTTTGGCCCGCTCAATCAATTCCTCAGGCACGCCCAATGGGTCAATCTCGTACGCCGCCCGCCGATGCTTGTCAATGACACCCAAAAACGGCTCTTCGTTCTCCGCGTAATTTTTAAAAGTACCCAACTTCTCCGCGATTCTTGAAGATTGGTCATAAGCCGTCGCCGTCATGATTGCCGTGGCGGTTGCGGCAAAATTCCTTCCCTCTTCGCTGTCATAAGCCAGGCCGCGAGACATGAGCAACGCGCCCAGATTGGCGTAACCAAGCCCCAAGGCGCGAAAATCATAAGCGCTTTGTTCAATCGCCGGCGTGGGATAACTTGAATTATCTATCAAAATTTCCTGCGCCGTAATCATGGTACGGCAGATATGCTCAAATCTTGGCGCGTCAAACTCTCCGCTCTCGTCTCGACACTTCATCAAGTTGACCGAAGCCAGATTGCAAGCCGAATCATCAAGGAACATGTATTCGGAACACGGATTGGAGGCATTGATGCGCCCTGAAGCCGGACAAGTATGCCAAGAGTTCGCCACGGTATCAAACTGCAAACCCGGATCGCCGCAAGCCCAAGTCGCGTCCGCGATTTCTTTCATAATATCCTTGGCCCGGTATGTTTCAGCCGGTTCTTTCGCGGTTATGGATATGGTTTGCCATTCCCCGTCTTCCTCAACCGCTTTCATGAATTCATCGGTCACGCGCACGCTGTTATTCGCGTTTTGAAAAAATATTGAACTGTAAGCCTCGCCGTCAAAAGAGCCGTCATAACCCTTTTCAATCAAGGCCCATGCCTTTTTCTCTTCGTCGGCCTTGCAGCGAATAAACTCAATGATGTCCGGATGATCCACATTTAAAATAACCATTTTCGCCGCCCGGCGCGTTTTTCCGCCCGATTTTATCACCCCGGCAAAAGCGTCAAACCCCTTCATGAACGAAACCGGGCCCGATGATTTTCCCGAAGACGCTCCCAAAAACTCCTTGGATGAACGAAGATTGGAAAGGTTTGACCCCGTGCCCGAGCCGTATTTAAAAAGCATGCCTTCAACCGTTGCTAAATTAAGAATTGATCTCATGTCGTCTTGCACCGAATTAATAAAGCATGCCGATGTCTGGGGCCGGGGCGAGATGCCCACGTTAAACCAAACCGGACTGTTAAAAGCGGCTAACTGATTGACCAAAATATGAGTCAGTTCGTCTTCAAACGACCTGGCATCCTCTTCGGCCTCAAAATAGCCGTCGCACTTGCCCCAATCCGAAATTGTCTTGGCCACTCTTTCCACCATTTGTTTTACGCTCCACTCTCGCTCGGCCGTGCCCAGCTTGCCGCGAAAATACTTGGAAACAACAATATTGGTCGCGGTTTGCGACCAGCTCTTTGGCACCTCAACTCCGTTTTGTTCAAAAACCACTTCACCCTTGTCATTGGTGATTTTAGCGTCCCTCATCTCCCACTCAATCTCATCATACGGATGCTGGCCCAATTTTGTAAAAAATCTATTAAATTTTACACCCTTGCCATATGCCGGCGTCCGCTCCTGACGTTCGCCCTTTTTCTCGCGATAAGCCATAAAACGCTTGGCCACATGCCCTAAATTTGAATAAATAAACACCATCAGTAGCACCTCGCGCACCTCGTCGGCCGTGGGAACGGTATGGCCGTTGTATTGATGGGCCAAACGGCTCATCACCTGGCTCGTCACCCTTCGCGCCAAATCAATGTCCTTCATGCCCGCGTCGCGAAAACTGTACCAAACCGCGCGAAACATTTTTTCCGGGTCAAAATCCTCAACCGTGCCACTTCTTTTCTTAATCTGCTTGACCTGGGCCAAATATTGCCAGACCTTTTCGGATATTTGTTTTTGGCCGAATTCCTGAGTTTTGTTAAAAGAATCGACCTTTTTGTCTTGGGTTTGAAACGCGCCATCGGACATAAATGTAATTTAAAAAATTAATAAAATTTTAGGCTTAGGGCAGTACCCTGAAGTAGATGCAGAGCATTGCTCTGTACCTACCGCAGAGACAAACAAAAAATATGAGTCGTAAAACCTCATATTTTCATAGAACATAGAAACACAAGATATTGTGCTCCCACATACTATTTTAACACAATATATTGTGT
>JAHJFT010000106.1 GCA_018824325.1 Patescibacteria group bacterium | reverse complement strand
TCAGATAAGTCTCCAATTCCCCGGCCCAGGAAGCGATGGAAGAATCTTCGGCCGTGGCCGACGAGCGCACCGCCACAAGTTCAACGCCCAAATCCTTGAATGATTTTTTCACTTCCTCGGCAATATCGGCTGGAAACTCGGCGTCCCCAATTAAATCGCGAATTTTTACTGATGCATCTTCAATTGATTTAATGTCTTTGGGGTCAGCCTTCTTCAAAGCCGCGCTAACCTCAACATTCAAATCCGTTTCTTGTAAAAATTTATCAAACCCTGGCGCCAACACCACAAAACCCGGGGGCACGGCCAACCCGGCCTGGGTCATCTCGCCGAGTGACGCGCCCTTGCCTCCGGCAATGTCAACGCTCTTTGAATTTATCTGTTTGAAAGTTTTTGTGAACATAAATTTTAAGTATTTATGCCTTTTTAATTATTTTAACAGTTCCATGCGTTGCGTCAACCTCCACCTCATCCCCGTCTTTTAGCACGCGCGTGGCAATCTTGGTGCCGATGACGCACGGAATTTTAAGCTCGCGGGCGACAATTGCTGCGTGAGAAGTCACGCCACCCTGTTCGGTGACAAAGGCAGCCGCTCTTTTCATGGCCGGCACCAAATCCGGCTGCGTGGAAATGGAGACCAAGATATCGCCTTTTTTCATCTTCTGCATATCTTCAACCACATTGATGATTTTAACAATGCCGCGCGCCTCGCCCTGACAACCGCACTGGCCTTTTATCTCATCAACCTGCTCAATATCTTGTGTCTGCACCAATTCGGCCGCCCTCTTGGCTTCATCGCCCGAATAAAAAGTATGTTCGTTTTTATCGGCATAATAAACTGAAAATTTTACGCGGCCTTTTACCTCTTCGGCATTGAACGCGCCACCAAACAGCGCTCTCTCAATTTCTTCGCTGGTCATGAACTTTGTTTGCTTGATAGTGAGGCCAATGCGCCGGCCGATCTCTTCAATAATCGGCACCATCTTGTAAATCGCAAAAAGCTGGGCATAGCGGCGATAGATTTTTGTCACCATAAAATCGCCCCACGCGTCAAAAAACTCGATTAAATCTTTTTTAAGTTTTAATTTTTTTATCAAATTTTCACGCTCGCCTACCGCCTCTTGAAATTCTTTTTCTTGTTTTTCAAACGCCGCCTTAAGGTCCGCGTCGCTGTTCACCAGTCGCACCAGTGTCTTGAGATAATGCTCAAAACTATATACGCCCCGCTCCTCGGTAAAAAGAAACTTGGTATAAAAATATTTCGCATAATGTTTCTGAAGCGCATCCAGTATCTCCGGCCTGATCTGCTTTTTCATATCCTTAACAATTTCCTCAAACTTTTTTTCATATTCCGGGCTGTGAGTATACAAACCAAACTTTTTAACGTCTTCTTCTTTAAATTTTACAAAAAGCTCCTTAAAAAGCTTGAACTGCTGATTGTCCTTTTGCACCTGAATAGCTATTTGCATCAACTCGTCATCCTCAATCTTTAAAAGGGACGGCTTGGCCGGTGTGGTAAGCATTACCAAATAATTATCAATATCTTCTTCACTTACGCCCAGTTCGCGCAATATTTTTTTTCCGCGATTCGTCAAATTATTGCAAAACATATCCGCGGCCACCGGTATCCAACCACATTGATAATATTCCGTATGAATATCCTCGTGGGTCTCGTAGAACTCCCAAAGTTCTTTATTTGAATATTTGGACAAGGCCTCCTCTGGCAGTTTTTCAACATATTCACGCAATTTATCTGATTGCTTGATAATCTCTTTGTTAACCATATCCATAAATCCGGGCTCGCTAAAAAAATTATTTACCAAATGCTCACCCACTTCACAGGCATCTTTCTCATCATAGTAAAACCAGAGATGATAATCTTTAAAAACCGCGGCAATTTTCTTATAAGCTCGGCCGCCCGGTTCCTCAAACTCGTCAACAAAGGCATTTAGCCAAATCTGGCTGAAAAACGGGCACAAATTGGGAATGTCCTCGGCCAGCATCCATTTAGTTTTAAATTTTGCCTGAAAATCAGATTTTTTGAGTTTTTTAAAAAGCTCAGCAAGCTCTTTAGCCGCCGGGCTTTTTTTATTAAAACTATAGTATTTTTTATCATTTTTAGTCTTAACCTGAACAATGCCCTGATCAACCAACCTGGTTAATTCACGGGTCGTATTGGCAATATCTTTGCATAATTTTTTAGCTATTTCAGCCAAATAAAAAGATTTTTCTTTGTTATTAACCAATAAATCAATAATCTCGTAAGATGTTTGTGATTTGAATAATTCTCTCATATATTTGTCTCATAAACTAGTTTAATTGTCTATGAGACAAATATAACATACTTTTATGATTTTGTCAACCTTTTGCCCGCTCAATAATGGTCACCCTGCCATGCGTCGCGTCCACCTCAACCAGGTCCCCGTTTTTAAGCACCTTTGTCGCGTGCTTGGTACCGATGACGCAGGGGATGCCCAGTTCGCGCGAAACGATTGCCGCGTGGCAAGTCATGCCGCCGACATCGGTGACAATGGCGACTGATTTTTTGATTGCCGGCATCAAGTCCGGGCTCGTGGCAATGGACACTAAAATATTATGCTCCTTAAAATCTCTCATTTCTTCGGCCGTGTTGACCATGTGCGCCACTCCCCTTGCCTTGCCCGGCGCGGCGCATGTTCCCAGCAATTCCCTTATATCTTTATCTATACTTTCCTCTACCAATTTAATGGAATTCATGAACGCGCGCGCTTTTTCGCCGGAATAGACCCTGGCATTATTTTTCTGACATAAATAAATGTGATAATTCAAGCGCTGATTCAGCTCATCGGACATATCTTTATTTTTTAACAATATATCCTTTAATTCCCAAAAATAAATATTCCTAACCTGGCCAATGGACAAATACTTCCTTCTGGCAATCTCCCTGTTCATGAAATCCTGACAATAATAGCCGTAAAACATGCTGTCTTTTCTCGCGCCTTTAGTGTAGACCATGCCCTTGGCCGTTTCCAGTAATTTTTGATGAGCCAAATCAATGTTCAACTCAGAAACCAGACGCGCCTGTTCTTCTTTTATTTTCATGGTTTTATTCTCTTCGTCGGCAAGGGCCTTTTTGATATTAATCTTCTGCCGGAGAATGCTGGAAATGATATCTATGAAATAATCTTTCTTCCACCCCGGGCCCTCATACTGATAAGAAAGCCAGCCATAATTGAGCACATGGCGATTCAAAAGATCGTTTAAATTTTTATATTCGCTTATTTCCTGTTCAACGATACGGAGTTCGTTCCGGGTAAACAAATCATGCGATTTTTTGTCCTTCCTTATCTCTAAACAAATTTTTAGCAGGTCTTGATATTCTTTCTGCGCATAACTTTCAGTCGAGGGAGTAGTTAGCGAGCTGAATATGTCACCAACGCTTTCCTTAACATTGCTTTTCTTAATCTTTTTCGCGAGATATTCAAGCAAGTATTTGGAAAATAACTGCTTATCCATCTCCACTGTGTTTTGGATCCATCCGGGAAGCCTCATCTTCAATTCCGCGCCAAAATGCTCAACATATAATTCATGAAGTTCTTTATCTGTCAAATTTTTCAAATTGGTTTCGTAGACTTTTGTTGATATTGAAAAATAATGCTTAACCGCGGCGACGGTCTCTCGTATATATTTCAAGCCCCATTGCGGATCATCTATTAACTTATTAAATATTTCTTCTCCCAATTTCTGAAAATCCCCTTTCAAAAAATAGAGATTGGCCGATTGCTTATTAAATTCCATCAAAGAACCCTTGACGCCATTTT
>JAHJFT010000013.1 GCA_018824325.1 Patescibacteria group bacterium | reverse complement strand
ATTACTGATTACTGATTACTTTGACAAAAAGAGGAGAATAAGTTATTATTAAAATAATTAAGTTCTAGATAGTTACCCTCTTGCGTGCTTAGCAACAGCCGTGTCTCAGCATTAAGATAATCAAAATACGACTGCATGTCAAATAAAGAATCCGCCGGCTCGGGCCCATATTCGGCCACGACTTCGCCCTGGACTTCAAACGCCATAAGATACAATTGGCCCTCTTCTCTAAAACCAATGACGATTTCCTCTTGCACGTCCGCGTCCAAATCCATGGCTTCAATCAATAACTTGCCTTCAATTTTTTGCTCAATAAAAAAACTGTTTATTAAATCTCCGTTACGCCTGAATATCTTAATGTAAATTTCCCCGTCCTCGACCAAACCAACAATTATCTCATCATCCCCGTCTCGGTTCACGTCGCCGGCCGCGATGCTAAGTCCGCCACGATAATCCTTGTCCGCGGCCATGAAATTTCCCCGAATTTCACCCTGATTATTATAGACCAAAATATGCGGACCGCCACCCGGTCCCGGAGCGGTAATGATTTCCTGGCTTCCGTTGCCATTCGTGTCCCCCAACGCCACTTCCACGCCCCCACGAAAACCCGAATCATAGGCAAAAAATTGTCCGGTCAAATTACCGGCTTGGTCAAAAATTCTGATCTGGGGACCGCCGCCTCGTCCCGCGCCCACCACAATCTCGGGCGCGCCGTCCGCGTTCAGATCGCCCATTCGCGCGTTAAACCCCAAATAAAAATTTTCAAACGCCGAAAAAGTACTTTTAACATTGCCTTGGCTGCCTATCTTACGCACGTACGGAGAAAATCCGGCCGGACTGCCCAAGACAATCATGGAACCATTTTCCGCATAGCTTGTCGCCAACCTAAGGGCGGCCAGCGCGTTCACTCGGGTGCCCAAATCGCCTATATAATCCGGGTTCATGCCATCAATATTATCGCCGCTGCTCACTATAATCTCATTTATTTCATAGGCCGTCAGCCCGGGATTGGCTGACTTGATGAGCGCGGCAACGCCACTGACGATTGGCGCGGCAAATGACGTGCCCGACCAGTCTTCGTTATAAAACTTATCATAGCCCGGAACCGTGGGATTATAAACCCGCGCGCTAAAAATATTCATGCCCGGCGCCGAAACATTGACGCACGCCTCTCCAAAATTTGAAAATCTGCCTTTCTGGTCCAGCGGGTCGGTCGCCGCCACGCCAAGCACGTATTCATCGTCTTCATACTGGTCAATACAGATCGGAAACTCATCATAATAATTCAAATCCGTGCCCCCGAATTCAGACGGCGTATTGCCGGCCGCGGCAACGACCACCACGCCCGCTTCCCAGGCCCGTTTGACCGCCGTTTCCATATCCTTGTCCGAATTAAATCCGACAAAACTAAGATTTATCACGCTCGCCCCGTTATCCACGGCGTAGTAAACTGCTTCGGCGACTTTTTGCGTGTCACCATTGCCCAATTCGTCCAATACCTTGACCGGCATAATTTTTGCGCCAAACGCCACGCCCGCGATACCCAGCTTGTTATCGCCCTCGGCCGCCACCACGCTGGCCACGCTCGTGCCGTGGCTGATGCCGTCTTCGGAAAAAAATGTTGAAAAATTCGGCCGCACTTCGTTATTGCCATTTATAAAATTCCACCCGTGAATATCATCAATATATCCATTATTGTCATCGTCAATGCCATTGCCCGGCACCTCGTCCTGATTCAACCAAATCGCCCCGTCCAAATCCGGATGCGTAATATCTATGCCCGTGTCAAGCACGGCCACGATAACGTTCGCGTTGGCTCTGTAATAATCCCACGCCTCGGGCGCGCCAATCTGTCTCAAATGCCACTGCTTGTCAAAATACGTGTCATTGGGCGTAAAGCCCATGACCGAAATCGGCAAAACAAAAATAAGCATGCAAATGCAAATAATGATTGGGAAATTTTTAAAGATAAGACTTTTCATCGTTGTTTAGCCATTTTTTTCACAAGAACATAGAAACAGAAAAATTGAAGAATAGTAGTCATTGCAAACTTTGTTACGAGTGGGGCGTCCACTCTACTGTCATTGCGAGGCCCCGAAGCGGAGCGGAGGGGCCGTGGCAATCCCGAACCTACGTGCGCTAACCGTCATCTGCCTCAAAATCCTCACTTAAATCCCGCCAATTAGGATTATCTTTATTAATTAATTCAATTTTCTTTTTTCTTGAACCTGCTTTTATTTGCTTTTCACGGGCAATTGCTTCATCCGGATTATCAAATACTTCGTAATATACTAGTTTGTTAATATTGTATTTTTTAGTAAAACCTTTTTCTACTTTATTTTTATGTTGATATGCCTGCCCCGAAGTCAACCGAGCGCCAGCGCGAGGTT
>JAHJFT010000105.1 GCA_018824325.1 Patescibacteria group bacterium | reverse complement strand
GTCCATTCTCTACGACCTCCACCAACATTCCCCCAAGCAAAGTCGAAGCTCGCTCAGAAATTACCCTTCTTACCTCTATTGGCTTAGTCTCAATCTTCTCACCGTTCGGCTTGATTATTTCTTTTACTATATATGGCTTCATTAAAATGCCGCCGTTAGCTATAGCGCTAAAAGCCGTTACTGTCTGGATAGGAGTCACTGAAACTCCTTGGCCGAATGAAGCAGTAGCCGAGTAAAGCTCTCTTTCTATATTGCTTTTACTTTCAACCAAATTCCTAATATCACCTTTGTTTTCCCCTTCGAGCTCTATGCCGGTCTTTTCGCTAAAGCCAAAATCTATTACATAGTCCAAAAATTTTTCAACGCCTACTTTTTGCATCACATCTATCGCGCCGGTATTCAATGATTCTTCTAAAACCTGAGTCATATTCACAACGCCGTGGGCCTTTTTGTCGGAATTTCTTATTTCATAATCGGCAATTTTAAAAACACCCGTATCATCAAAAGTCGAATCAGGCGTTATCTTGCCCTGATCCAAGCCTATGGCAATCGTTATAGCTTTGAAGATAGAGCCTGGCTCGTACTGAGAAAAAACCACTGGGTTATTAAAGACGTTGATACTGTCAACTTCCTCGTATTTATTTGGGTCAAAATCAGGATAAGCGCACATAGCGATAATCTCTCCAGTTTTTGGATTCATAATAACTACGGAGCCGCTATCAGCGTCGTTATATTCAACCGCCTTTTTTAACTTTTCACAAACAGTATATTCCACCGAACGATCAATAGTCAAAACAAAATCGCTCCCGTTCATAGGCTGAACGTATTCCCGATCATTGACTATAATCACATTGCCATCTGCGCTTTTTTCGCTTTTTATTGAGCCATACTGCCCGAAAAGCTCCCCGTCAAAAAACCCTTCCAACCCGTAATTTCCCCTCTGTTCTTCTTCTGTATGGCGGACAAATCCCAATATATGAGAGCCGATGTTGGCCTCGGGATAATAGCGGTAAGATTTGATAGCGAAGCCTACTCCGGGCCACTCCACTTCTTCTGAGTTATAAAGCATTTTTTCGTTTTTGAGTTCTAGTTCGTCAGCCGAAACTTCCTGACTGGCGGAGCTTAAAAATTGAGCGTATAGATTTTTTAACTGCTCCGTATCTACTTTCATTTCAATCGGTTCATAGGGATCGCCTTCTTTTGTAAGCATATCTAAATATTCGCTAATGATTTTATCTTTCCTAAGCTCAATTTCCTTCTCCCTTTTGATTTGTTTAAACTCTTGATATTCCTTATTATATTCTAACGTTTCATATTTCTGACTAATCTCTGATTCCTTGACCGCCCTCTCCTCCGCTGGCAAGCTGGAAACAAAATTTAATTCCTCGGCTCTTTTATCCTCTTCCTGCTTTTCTAATAATTCTTCAACCTCTTTTTCTACTGATTCTTTTTTAAATGCCTGATACAATATCTCGGAAATTTTTTCAGCTTCTTCTTTGCTTTCTACGTCTTTCGGCACAGCGTAAACCAAGGCGAAATCCTTATTGGTTGCCAAAGGAAATAAATTTTTTTCCTGTCCGCTATAATCATTGATATATATATTCCCACGGCTCGGCATTAACTGCGAAGATATCTGATGCTGTCCCGAGGCCAGGGCTGTATACAAATCGAATTTATTGACTTGCAGCTCATAAAGCCGGTAAATCACTATACTCCCCAACAAAAAAACAATCGCCATAACTACGTTAATGCGATTATTGCTGAAAGAAATATCTTTATGTTTGTTTTTATTTTTCTTCCAAATATTCATACTAAATATCAAAATTTTCTAAAAGGCCTATGGGGCAAAATGGCCAGTATCCCGCCCCCTTGCCCTATAGGCCTTATTTTCGACTTATATTTCTTGCCCAAATTATCTTTGCGCTACTACCTCGCTTGCTACTGTGATATAATCAACTTCTTCTCCGATCGCCACCATTTCTAAATCTTTTACCCGCTGGCTGATATGGCCGTATGATTCGAGCGAAGTTTTGTTTGTCGTCAGGTTACGGTTTTCTTCTTCCAAATTGTTGATTTCGTTTTTTAATTCTTGGAGCCTAAATCCTTTGACGATCAAATCATTAACCGTAGTCACATAATAAATACTTAGAAAAACAATCAGCGCTACTGAGGCGGCATTGAATATTTTGAAATTAAATTTTCTCTTTATTTTTTGTTTATCCTTTCTATTTTTTTCAATTAAAGCATCTCCTTGATCATTTTTCATAATTTTTTATTTTTGTGTTATTTTTTATTTCTTCTCTCCTGCTCTCATTTTCGCGCTACGGGCGCGAGGATTATTTGCGATTTCCTCCTTGCTAGGAACCGCAAATTTCTTTTTTCCACCCTCGTCTTTTTGAAATGAAATTATTTTTAAACTCGCCTTGTGCTGGCATTGGCAGACAAAAATCTCTGGGGGGCAAAGGCAATCCTGGCTTTCTTGTTTAAAAAAATTCTTTACAATCCTATCTTCCAAACTGTGGAAAGATATTATCGCCAGTCTGCCTCCTTTTTTAAGCAAGGCAACGGCTTGGGGTAAAACTTCTCTCAAATTGTTTAATTCGTCATTCGTAGCAATTCTTAGGGCCTGAAAAGTGCGGGTGGCAAAATGTATCTTTCTATTTCTTATATATTGAATCGGCACCGCTTTTCTTATAATCTCGACTAAACCAAACGTGGTTTCTATCTTTTTATTTTTTCTAGAATTTACAATTCCCTTTGCTATCCTCCTCGCATATCGCTCTTCTCCATATTCGTATAATATCTGGGCAATTTCATTTTCACTGTATATGTTTACTATTTCTTCTGTTCTTTGTTCTTTGTTCTTTGTTCTTTGGTTAAAGGCCATGTCTAGCGGAGCATCCAATTGAAAAGAAAATCCCCTGCTCCGATCCTCGAGTTGAGCTGATGATAAGCCCAAATCGAATACAACACCATCAAACTTAATGGTTTTATCTTTGAAACTTTTTTGGATAATTTTGGATAGGTTTTTGAAGTTGTCATGGACTAAAACTATGTTTTGTAATTTGTAATTTGTAATTTGTAATTTGGCATTATCAATTGCCGTTTCGTCCAGATCTATTGCTAATACTTTTCCTCTCTCGCCAACACGTCTTGCCAGCTCCAACGTATATCCTCCTCCGCCCAAAGTGCAATCGATAAACATCTGCCCTAACTGCGGATTCAAAATCTCCATAACCTCCTTCAACATCACTGGCGTATGCGCATATTTCATAGCTTATAAACAATAACTTAGATTCGAATCAAAAAATAATTAAACAACAACAGCGCGCGCTCTCTGACGCAAAATTTCTCTCAATTGCTCGGTATCAACAAAAGGAGCTTTTATTACTTTAACTCTTATTGCTCTTGCTCTTTCGTCAAATCTTTTTTGGCATTTAATTTGTTGCATAAATTTTGTAACTCGAAATTTATAATTTGGAACGTTATTCTTAATTCTAAATTCCCAATTCTTAATTTACTATACTCCTAATTCTCCCATAGTCTCAGCAATGTCATTGCTTTGTTTTTCAGCCCCAGTTCGATATTTATTCCAAACGGCTTCATCCCAGATCTCCAGTCTATTATAAAGCCCGGCGATAACTACTTTCTTTTTTAAACTGCTGAATTTACGTAAATACTCCGGCAAGGTGATTCTCCCTTGATTATCAAAATCAACATCCATAGCGCCGGCGAGCATTAAACGTGAAAAAGCCCGGGCCTTGGCCTGGCTTATCGGCAAACTAGCAAGTTTTTCGGCAAGCGTTTGCCACTGTTTTTTAGGATACAAAAAAAGGCAGTTATCTAAACCTCTAGTGACAACTGCTCCTTGTTTCAAAAGCTGGCGAAACTTAGCCGGCACGGCCAATCTGCCTTTCGTATCTAAATTATGTGAGTATTCTCCGATGAACATATATAAATTTAGAGTTAAGAGTCTAGAATTAAGAATTGATTTCTTTTTGATTTAATATCGCCGATTTTCTAGAG
>JAHJFT010000104.1 GCA_018824325.1 Patescibacteria group bacterium | reverse complement strand
GGAGATGTTGAAAAAGAGATTCATATCTTCCTTCTCCTTTGTAGATATATTGATAGATAGTTTCATGACAGACTGCCTTACCAAATAGTTCCGGCCGTGCTTGCTCGTGCAATATACCGGTAATCTGTTCAGGTGACAGATCTTCTCGTAATTGCTTGATGATATATTGCCGCAAATCGTAATTTTCATACTTTTCCAGCTTAGGCTTGTTGCGTTTCTTCTCTCTCGCGTCAGCCAGGCGTTGAGCTGAAATAGCCGTATATGGCTGGTATGATGTGCTATTGCGGTTAGCTTCTCTCTGAACTACTCGGTGGTCACGATTAATGCTCTTGGCAATGGACCGAACGCTTTTGCCGACGCGCAGTCCAGACGCTATTATTTGGCGTTCAAAGAATGTTATTCTATTCATATTGGCCAATCTTAGCTAAATCCAGTTCCTTGCTCAAGGGTGGGGCAATACGATTAGAATCCTGCCCGTGAACAAAGCGCCTTGACAGCCGCGAATCCCCATGCTATAATCTTGCTATATTTTTTTAACCTAAACTTTTGAGGAGGAGTTGCCAATGCAAATTCAGCAGACAAGAGGCGAGAAGAAGGGCGGGGGAATTAGCGAAGCAACCACGCTGGTCGCCAAAGTCATCCAAAAGCTTATCCAGGAGCGTGATAAGCTCGGAACCAAAGGATCGCTCGATTTTAAGGCTACGCATTGTCAGGGGCGCGTTGAACGCCATCAGGCTAAGAACGGCTGCCCAGTATAGTTCTTTTGCGCGAAATCTAGTCCACGACTCAAGAGGCCACCTGGCCTCTTTTATTATATTTTTATTATGCCTTGCCGCATTCCCCGGGCTTATCACGGGGTGGTCATCTATCAAAAGACAGAAATTGGAAACTGGAAATTGAGCATGGACTTACCCTAATTTCCATTTTCATTATATCGGGGGGCTTGGCAGTTAGGCGGGTTTTGTGTTAAACTTATACCACTCAAAACTATGCAAACCGTGGAATCGGTGACCATGGGTCACCCGGATAAAATTTGTGATCAAATATCGGACGCGATTTTGGATGAATATTTGCGCCGCGATCCGGATTCGCGCGTGGCAGTTGAGACTTTCGGCGGCCACGGCCTTTTATTTATCGGCGGCGAAGTGACCAGCCAGGCTTCGTTTGACGTGGCTCAGCTGGCGCTCTCGGTTTATCGCGATATCGGCTATCGCGATGAGCTTGAGCCGTTCGTGAATATTGAAGCCCAGGCCCCGGAAATCGGCCGCGGCGTTGATCGAGGCGGCGCCGGCGACCAAGGCATAATGTATGGCTATGCCACGGTTGAAACACTGGAATTTCTTCCCAAAATTATCGTTGTGGCAAAATCAATAACCAAGCGTCTTGCTGACCTAAGATTAAATCACCAGGATTTTTATTGGCTCGGTCCGGACGGCAAGTCCCAGGTTACCATGCAAGGCGGGGAAATTAAAAAGATTGTGGTTTCCACCCAGCATATTGAAGAAGTAGGTATTGAAGAAGTGCGTTCGCGAATTTTGGAGCACGTGGTAAAGCCGCTCGCCGGCTCAATTGAGGGAGCGGATATTTTTATAAATCCGGCCGGCAGTTTTGTGCAAGCCGGTTTTAGCGCCGACACCGGGCTGACCGGCAGAAAAATCATGGTTGACACGTACGGCGGCATCTTGCCCAGCGGAGGCGGCGCCTTTTCGGGCAAGGACGCGACTAAGGTTGATAGGTCGGCCGCTTATATGGCTCGTTTTGCCGCAAAAAATATTGTCGCCGCCGGCCATGCCAAAAACTGCCTTGTTTCGGTGGCTTACGCCATCGGCCAGCCCGAACCGGTCATGCTTGAGGCGCGCGACGCCAAGGGCCGGGACTTGACCGCATTGGTGCGTGAGAAATTTGATTTTCGTCCGCAAGCGATTATTGAAAGACTTGATTTGCGGCGCCCGATTTTTCGCGATACCGCGGCCCACGGGCACTTTGGCCGCGAGGGTTTGCCGTGGGAAGAAATCATTAATTTGTGATATCGGAAAATTATAGTTTTTTTGCGGGCAGTGTTTTTGGCAAGCTTTTTAAAAAGGGGAATAATTTTTTTATTTTTTGCAGAGGGGGAGTAAGGTGTTTTTCCCGCTATCGCTCCAAAAACGATTTATTTTATAAATTGAGAATTAAACACTTATTTCTATGGAAAATTCTTTTAAAAATGCAAATACTCTAATCCATACCATAAAAGAAATCGCCAGTATCAAATTAATATCGCGTCCATTCAATCGTTTCAAGCCGGATAATACAATGTGGTGGTTAACCCCAACGACTGAATGGCCGGCATATAAATATGGCAAGCTTTTTTTCCAATCGCGCCCGGAGAGAATGCCTGCTGGTAAAGAGGGTATATATACTGGCTTTAATATTGAGAAAGGTTTGAGTTTAAGAGTAGCGAATTTTTATCATAACTCCCTGATCATGAAGGGCGATTGGTTGTGGGATGAGTTTATCGGTTCTTTGCCAGAGGCCACCATTTCTTTATCCGGCGATTACATTCTAACAATCGTGGCCAGTTATATACCACCCGAAAAAGCAAATTTTTCCGAATCGCCAGAGAGTTTTTTGGCACAGAAAGAAAGCTTTGACGGTAGCCGTGTTTCATTTGAGATGAAGCCAAATTTAACCATTGAGGCAATCGACAAAAAACTCAATACTTCCAATAAGGACATCTCGAGATATTTTGAACAGAAGATTGTCACCGCTGGCAATCTAAAAAGCCTTTTTTCTCAATTATTAGATATTCCTCAAGCCGATTGGGTTTGGGTAGATCTTTACTTCGGTATAATCATTCCAGAAAACAAACAAGGAATCACACCCACGAGCCTCTGGAAGCAATATTTAGAACCGTGGGTAGTTTGGTTGAGAAAAAGTAAAAATAACTAATACCCAAAGATATGAGGATAAATCCAACGACTCAAACAATAGGTAACTTCTTCAACAACACCACTGAACAATTTTTTGTCCCAGCCTATCAGCGACGATATGCCTGGGGAATTTCGCAACTGGACGCTTTGTTCAATGATGTAAATCTCCTAGAAGATGGTGACACGCATTTGCTTGGAACGGTCGTTTTATTAGCGGAGACTCATTCTGCGGGCATTAATCGACTTGAACTCGTTGACGGTCAACAGAGGATAACGACTTTATGTATTCTCCTTAAGGTACTTCAAGATAATTTTAAAAATACTAAAAATTCTGATGAGATAAGAGAGATCAAAAAATATTTAGGTTGTCGCTCAGGAGACTCAAACGAACAAAAAATAATGCTTGGCGATTTGGACTATTCAGATTTTATTAAAATTATGAACGGTAAAGCTGATGATCTTGAAAACAAAAGATTAAAACAAGCTTTTGATTCTTTTAATTTTAAAATTAAGGACGATGGATTTAATATTAATAATTTTTATCGTAAGCTAACAGATCAAGTTGAAATAATTCGACTTGACATTGGACAAGCTAAGGATGCATATAAATTGTTTGAGACCATCAATAACAGAGGGCTTAAATTAAGCGCCGCCGACATTGTTAAAAATTTTTTATTGGGTCATGCTTCAATATTAAATAGTGACATAAGCGATGTATTGAAAGATGTAAAAGAAAATTGGCGACAATTAATTATAAATCTTGACGAATTGGGCTATTCTGATATGGATAAATTTTTTAGGCAGTATTTAATGGGTAAAATTAAATTGAAAGTTCCCAGCTCAAGGCTAATTGAAGAATTTAAAAATTATTATTATTTGAACATCAAGGAATCGGAAAAGCTTTCAGATTATCAAGCACGTATTGAGCTTATCGGAAAAAAAAGAAATAGACACCAAGAAAATAACGGTGTTGATGGCGATGAAGATAGCGGCGATGAAGATATGGCAAAATTCAACCTTGACTCGTATCAGCAAAAAAAATTAGGAATAGTTTTTTTTGCCAAAGAGTTGCAAAAATGTTCGGCTATATATAAAAATCTAGTTCTAGGCGTAAACGAAGATGCGGACATTAGTAGAAAATTAAAGGGGCTCAAAAGTATTGAGGCGATACCATCGTATACTTTTTTGATGAATTTAGTTTTTAGCGGCGTTGAAAAAGAAGAATACCTGAAAATTTTAGATTTAGTTGAATGTTTTATTTTACGTAGACAAGTTTGTGAATATCGTACAGGTGAATTAGATGATATATTTCCTAAATTGTGTCGCCTCTCAAAAAAAGATTTAGTAGAAAATATAAAAAAAGAACTTTTTGATCATTTGCCAGATGACAAGGAGTTTAAGAAAAAATTCCCATCGTTTAGTAATAAGGGATCGGAAGAAAGAGCAAAATATATTTTGAGGAAAATTGAGTATAAAATTGGGAATAATTCAAAAGAGATAGACATTAGAGGCGGGAGGGAAGTGCATTTAGAGCACATCATCCCTCAAACTATAGTTGGGAAAAAGGCCAGGGAATATCAGGGAGGAGATTGGGTCGGGTATCTTGGGAGTAATAAAGATAAGGTAAAAGAATTACATAAAAAGTATATTAATCGGATGGGTAATCTTACAATTTTAGGAGAAAGCCTTAACATTAAGGCTTCTAATAATCCTTTCCGGTCAAAAACAGAAGAATATAAAAAATCTGTGCTTTTGCTAAACAAGGATTTGGTTGATAACTATAAAAAATTTAAATTTCCTCAAGTTGACCAACGAGGTACAAAACTATCTGAAATAGCCGTAAAAATTTGGAAATTTTAGTTAAAAAACACCATGCAACAATTTTCCCACTCCAAACTGCAGATATATGAACGTTGTCCTCTGCAGTACAAATTTCAATACATCGAGAAACCACCGACAGAGAGAGTGGACACCGTTGAGGCGTTTATGGGCAGTTGTGTCCATAATACCCTGGAATTGCTGTACCGCGATCTAATAAAGACAAAACTAAATACCTTGGATGAGCTCTTAGTTTTTTATGATGACACATGGCGAGCAAGCTGGACAAAAGATGTTGTTATCAACAACAAGACATTCAAGAAGAGTCATTATTTTAATCTTGGCAAAAAATGCGTACAAAATTATTATGACAAATATTATCCGTTCGATCAGGATCAGACTATCGGCGTAGAAAAAGAAGTTTTCTTGAAATGGGGAGATTATACAATTATCGGCTACATAGACCGGCTATCGCGCGAAAAAAATGGCGTATATGCCATTCATGATTATAAAACCGGTTCAATTATGACGCAGGACTACGCCGACAAAGACCGGCAACTCGCGCTTTACTCCATTGCGGTAAAACGAAATTTCAAAGAGGCAAAAATAGTTAAGCTGGTTTGGCATTTTGTCGCTTACGGCGAGACCATTATTTCCACACGATCAGATGAGGAATTGACATATTTAAAAAATGATATTTTGGAGCTTATTAAAGAAATTAATGTAGCGGAAGAAAAAGATATTTTTCCCGCCCAAGAAACCATGTGCGACTGGTGCAATTTTTGGAAATATTGCCCGAAAAAGAAACATTTGTTTAAAATAAAAAAATTACCAAAAAATAAATATCTAAATGATAGCGGCGTAAAATTGGCTAACAAATATATTGAGCTGGCCAAACAAAGATCGCTGATAAACAAACAGGCCAAAACAGAGGCGACGCTAGTTGATGTGGAAAAGGAGAAAGTTGAGCAGGCCATTTTAAAATACGCCAAAAAACACCAGGTCGAGACTTTGCATGGAAATGATTCACGGATCGTAATTAACAAAACGACGAATTATTCTTTTCCGGCAAGATCTGTTGACCTAGAAAGATATAGCAAACTGGAAAATTTATTGAAAGAAACTAAATATTGGGATGATGTTTCTTCTATCAACGCTTCTAGATTGGAACAATTATTGACAAAGAATGATTTTGAAGATAAACTCAAAAATAAGATTATCAAATTAGCTCCAGTAGAAGAAAGAGTTCGTTTGTCAATTAAAAAAAATGAATAAACACATTAATTAATCAATCATTATGAGAAATTTAATTTTGTTATCATTATTCATTGGCATATTTTTTCTTGCCGGTTGCACCCAGGTGAGCTATGACATGCCCGAACAATCCAATCAGCAAGAAGAAAATATTTATCCTCCGGTGGCCGAAGCGCCGGACAAAGAGTCGGATGAGCAGGATTCGGCCGAGAGCTCGGATAATGAGAGCTCGGACGATGATATAAAAAATAAAGATGAGAATAAAGACGAAAATATGGAAAATAAAATTGCGGTCATTAAAACCCCGAAGGGGGAAATAAGAATAGAGTTTTATCACGGCGAGACGCCGCTGACTGTGGAGAATTTTATTTCATTGAGCCAGCAGGGCTTTTATAATGGCTTGACCTTTCATCGAGTTGAACCAGGCTTCGTTGTCCAGGGCGGCGACCCCAACGGAGACGGCACGGGCGGACCCGGTTATACCGTGCCCGCGGAAATCAACCCGAATTTAAAGCATGTCAAGGGCGCTGTGGCCATGGCTCGGCTTCCCGACCAAATCAATCCGGAACGCGCTTCAAGCGGCAGCCAGTTTTATATCGCGCTCGCGGCTCTTCCGACTCTTGATGGATCATACACGGTTTTCGGCCAGGTGATCCAAGGCATGGACGTGGTGGAAAAAATACAAATTGGAGACGTGATGGAATCAGTCGTGATTTTGGATAAGGAGTAGTAGAAAGGTTAATCGGTTAATCAATGAATCAGTTAACCAGTTGTTTAAGTAGGCGCGATTTTTAATTCCGGATTAACCGGTCAACCGATTAACTGATTAACCGTTTTATGAGACGTCGACCTTCAATCGTTGGAAAAAATATCAAAATACTTTTGATCATCCTCGTGCTCGCCACTATTGGTTTTGGCGTTTTTTTATATTGCTTGCCCCACGGCAAGCCGGAAAATTTACAAACCTTCGCGCTTGAGGCGCGCATGCCCACGCCCGAAGAAGTGCGCGGCATTTATATCACTTCTTTTGTCGCGGCCATTCCCGATTTGAGAAAAGATCTTATTGACCTGGTTGAACAAACCGAGCTCAATGCCGTGGTTATTGATTTAAAAGATGTTCAAGGCCAGCTCGCCTTTCAGCCAAAAAGAGACAGTTTTGAGAAAATTGAATTTTCGCCCATGGTGATAGACGACCTTGGGGCGTGGATTGATGATTTGCACAACCGAGGCATTTACGCCATTGCGCGGATAGCGGTTTTTCAAGATTCAGCCGTTCTGGACGTGCATCCCGAATGGGCCATCCGAAGCGTTGAGGGAGGTATTTGGCGGGACTGGGGAGGCATGGCCTGGGTTGATCCGGGATGCGAGGAGGCGTGGGAGTATATTGCCGATATGTCTCGGGAGGCCTATGACCTGGGATTTGACGAGGTCAATCTTGATTACATCAGATTCCCTTCAGACGGTCCGACTTCCAAAATGGTTTTTTACTATCATCAAGACGACGAAAAACGAAAATACCAAACCTTGTCGGAATTTTTTTCTTGGATTGATTCCAGCTTGCATTATCTCTCCATGCCCATGTCGGTTGATCTTTTCGGCCTAACCTACCTCAAGCAAAATCAAGAAGATGATATGAATATCGGGCAGCGCATTACTGATTCGGCCGAACATTTTGACTACCTTATGCCCATGGTTTATCCGAGTCATTATCCGTCCGGATTTTTGGGCTTTACCAATCCGGCCGAATATCCTTATGAAATCGTCAAAGAGAGCCTTGTCGTGGGGAATGAAATATTGGAATCAGTCGGCGGAAATCGCGGCCAGACCAGGCCCTGGATTCAGGATTTTGACATGGGCGCCGAATACACGGTCGAAATGGTTAAAGAGCAAATAAGGGCGGCGCGTGAACAGGGGGCAGGCGGCTGGATCGCCTGGAACGCGCGCAATGTTTACACGATCGATGCCTATCGTTGATATTCGCAAGAATATAAAAATACAAGAATATAAAAATAACAAATAAAAACGACCGTGGTTTTACCACAGCCGTTTTTTAATTACTATTTTTATGTTTCTATGTTCTTGTATTTTCTTGTTTTCTTGTTTTTTTGATTTTTTGTTCTCAGTATACCTCTTCTTTCTTTTCCTTGAAAAAGTTGAGCAGATCTTCCAGCGCCTCAACCAGCGCCTTGAACGGCGCTTCAATAATTACGTCAAACACAAAGATAAAGAAGTTGATTTTTGACGACTTTAAAGAAATCCAGCGCCCCAGTCTGACCACGGGCAAAAACAAGAGCTCAAACAGCAGGGTGAATAAATTTCCGTTTGATTTTATTACCACGAGTTCGTGCGCCCCTCGTCTTATCCTAAAGCCGAAAAAGCTTATCATGCTTAAAAAGATAATGAAGATGGCTCCGCTGACAATATTGAAGTTCAGCCGGTGAAGCACATAAATTATCCCGCCGATAATGCCGGTGAAAATAATCGCGTAAACCGCGTTGAAAATAGTTGTCGTGGTCTTGCTTCGGCGGACAACCGTTTGCATGAGTATTTTTTCCTGCTCTTCCGGCGATTTAAATAAAATTTCATCCAAACCTTGGATAATTTTCTGGGTATTCTTTTTTGAAGGCACGCGCACGCTGGCGCCGAGTATAAACATCAGCAGCGGGGGCACCAATACATTCAGGCCGATGGGCAGGTATCTGAATTCCTCAGCAACAAACAAGTCGAACGGCACCTCAATTAATATGGCAAGGAATATTTTGGTAATGAAAATATAAATCACGCTTCTTACCATGCTCCGCCTTAGTTTATTTCTTGATTCATGGTAGCGATTTTCGCACGCCTTTTCCACCTTTGCCCAGAAGTCTTCATAGGGATAAAATTTTGTTCTGGCCAATTCGGGTTTTTTCAAGAGCGCATCGCGGAGAATATCAAAAAATACGGTATAGCGCTGGAACAGGCGGAGAAGTTTTTCGCCAACCGGCTTGGTAATAAGCTTATCAATTTGTTGTATTGTTTTCTCAAAATCGCCGGCATATTGGTCCAATTCGTCTTGACTCGGCGCGCGCCAATTGGGCCAGAGTTTTCTTAATATCTCATAGCGAATGATGCCGATGTCGGCGCGCCAAAGCGATTTTAGATTTGCGATAAAAAGGAGAAGGTTTTTTTCTTCTTCGCCCACCTTCAAATCAACAAACTGCACCTTGTTTTTGACGGTCTGCAGCATAAGATCGAGTAGCGCTCGGTCGGTCGCTTTTGGAAAAAACGACTCTTCAATTTCGGCGGCCGCGGCGCTCCAGAGCCAGTTTACGTTGGATTGGTTATACGTTTCGGGCGACAGCTTGCTTACTTTCTCAAGGAAGTAGAAATATTTGCCTAAAATTTGTTCAACATGCAGTAATTTGGTTTCGGGCACGGTGTTGTTTTTAAGATAGCCGCTGCGGACAAGCTCTTCGGTCAGGGGCCGGGCGACATCCGACGGTTCAATGCCGGGCAAGACGCGGCGCGTTAAAATTCTCTGAATGGCGTTTTTGCGAAGCAGATGCTCGTCTTTATAGTCAATTAAATTTCTAAATTTTTCATAAACAAAGGAAAGGGCGCCGATTACCAGGTTTACCTGAATTTTGGCGGCCGGCTCCTCAACCGAGGCCCGGACCGCCTCTTGGTACGAACCTAAAAATCTCTCCATGTGCGGAGAGAACTTTTTTTCGGGCTCATTCGCCGGTTTATTTAAGGAGTAATCCAAGGGCATATTTGTTATAAATATAGTTTAAATTAGTGATTTTGTCAATTTAATTTCATAAAAAAAGTCCCGGGCTTTCCCAGGACAAAAGAGCTTAGGCCGAAAGAACAGACGGAGTATTCAGGGGCAGGACATCATTGCCCAGAGTGTATACTCGTGGATAAGAGTTTCTCCGCTGTATTCGTGAAGATAGAGCAGGTTGCACCACTCGGCCGTGAAGCCATAACTGTAGGGGTCGCCTGGATTAAGGCGGCCAAGGTCATGGCCCACGATTCGGTGGGGCCCCCTAGGCAGTCCGTACACAATGCCATACTCTAGAGTAACTGGATAGCAGATTTCGGTGATGTCATCCTCCCAGAAAAGGGGGAATTCATCAGTCGGCGTACAGCTTATTATTACCGCGTCCAGGTCAACGCGGACCTCGACTGTTTCAAATTCCACAACCTCTACATCGCGTCGGGCAAGGTAATAGTCCGTTTTTTTGAGCTGGAGCGCGTGGGTTCCGGCCTCAAGCCCGCAGATTATGAGCGGTGTGTTGCCTCGCGCCATGCCGTCCAATTCAACGAGCGCGCCGCTTGGCACGGTGTCCACGTCAATGCAGGTGGGAGGCAATTCTTCCTCCGCCTCATCTTCAATCGGGTCTTCGGCCGCGTCTTCTTCGCCGTCTTCGGCCGGAACATCGTCGGTTGCGATGTCATCCTCGACATCGTCCTCAGCCGTATCTGCGGCCATGTCATCAAATTCGCCGTCTTCAACTTCTTCCTCTTGGCCGTCTTCCATGGGTAAATCTTCGGAACCGCCGTCGTCTTGGGCAATATCCTCGCGCGCGTCGGGCGCATCAAGAGCCATGTCCGGCTCATCGGGCAAAGCGTCAACCACTTCACTCGTGTCCGAGACAAAATGCACGCCGCGCAGGTCCAGGCTGCAGCCGGAAAAAATTATTACAATAAGGCCGGTCGTCAGTATTTTTGATAACACCTGAAACATCGTCATCCTCCTTGATTTAAGGTTGTTTTTATGGAAAGTCCTAGTTAAATTATAACGCATTATTATGCCACGTTTTTCATATTTTGTCAATCCCCTCACACCTTTCAGCCGATTTAACTAGTCAAAAGTTAAGCCCATCGCAATTAATCGAAGTATCGACAGCAAATTTTAAACAGTGCCTATTTACTAGGCGCTGAAAGCGCCTTTCGGCGGAAAGGTGTGAGGGGATGACATATTTTTTAAATTTTGTTAAAATGTGTGTATAATATAAACAATCAATAAACATCAAAGATGGAAGCAGAAAAATCAACAACGCCAGTCGTGGCGAAAAAGGAAAAACGGCGATTTTTCCAAAAGCAAGAGGCCGAGGTCAAGGCTCCGTCCGGCCCGGTGTTTACTCATCCCAAGAAAAATCCCTGGGCCATGGGAGGGCAGGTTTTTTGGACGTCCATTATTGCCATACTGGCCACCACAACAATCGTTGGGGCGAGCATGTATTTTTATCAGGCGTTTTTCTATGAAAAACAGATTAGAGAATTTTCTTTTCAAATAGAAACATTAAACGAGCAAATAGAGCTGGGCGCGATCTTAGCCTACGTGCGCGAAGGAGTGGCATCCAAGGCGTCGTGCCCATTGCTCCGGATTTCAGACAGTAAAAAATATATTTTAGCCGACGGCCTTCCTCTCGATTTCACAGATGTTGAACAAGGAGAGACTGGAAAAAATATTGAGATAACAAGCGTTGCCAAAAACGCGGACTGTGGCGAAATGGCTATCGGCCTGGTGGACACGAGGGAGGGTAGCGGTTCAGCCACCATACGCCGAATCAGCCTTGATGGAACCGAGGTTCAAAATTTCGCGCTTTACGATTTACCGAATGACGTTACCATAAAAGAGTTTAAAGACAACCTTATATTATACGCCTATTGGGCGCACGGCGCCGGTCTTGACGCCGGTGAGTTACAGCAAGCCGCCAATATCGCGTTTTTAAACACGCAAACCGGCGCAGTGGAAGAGTGGGGAAAGGCCTATGCCTATTCGGCGGATTGGAATTATATCGTCGCCGTGCGGGATGGAGCAGCGGTTTTGGTGGACATGAGGACGGACCAGGATTTGGCCGTGCTTTATAGCGCGGGCCAAGATTACGCCACGGATTTCGTGTTTTCTTCTGACGGCGCGAGCATTGCCTATCTTCATTTTCCCGAACGTCAAGACACCGCGTTTCTTGGCAATTATTTTAATCTTTGCGGCACTGAGCCGGTTGAGGGAAAAATAAGCGTCTGGGATATTGACGCCGGGTTGAAGACAGATATCATGGGGGGAGATATTAGAGGGATTCGCCTGACCTCTTTCAGCGGCAATGTGATATATTACACCAAGTGGGGTCCGGACGCGGTTAAGAAGAGTCTGACCCTCCCTTAAATTATTTTGACCCGAATTATGCAAAGCCGGTTTGAGACGGCTTTTTTGTTTGGATCTATTAATTATTAGGAGTCTACGAATTACAAATAAATACAAATGTACAAATACCTATCAAGACAATCAGTAAAATATTTAGCGTGAATCTAGTGTTCGTAAATATTTGTAATTTATGAGCTAATTAAAGTTTTGTGTTGGTTTTTGTCCTTGTCTGAGAGCTAAGTACCATGCAGCTAAAGCCAGTTTTCGTTTAGGTGAAAGCCCTCTGTGACAACGAAATAATTCTTTCAGCAGTGC